>JBHIVS010000001.1:0-52219 GCA_041987885.1 Pseudobdellovibrionaceae bacterium
GCCAACTAGCCCCACTGTATAACTGGACTGAGAAAGGCTTGAGCTGTTAGTAGAGCCTTCGATATCCATTTTATCTTCGAAGCTATGAGAGATATAGGTTCCTATTCGATAGTTGCCCATATTGTAACCAGCCCCAAGAGTTTGAATACTGCCCCAGCCTGGCTTGACCGTAATATTTTCATTTTGTTGGGAGAAAGATCTAGCAAAAGATTTGTGAATATCAGCATTGAAGTTAAAATCCCATACCTTAAAGCTTTTTGTGAGTGCAATGCCTGCGCCTAGTGCGTAGAAGCCTTTTCCATCAAGTTTGGTAAATTTAGTTTCTTCGTAAATTGAAGTTCCTGTGGGAAGACTGAGTTGAATAAAAGTAATTCCGTGCGGTTTCCACCGAGAAAAATAAAGTTCAGGAAAGGTTTCGTGCGCCAAAAATAACTGGCTGTCTCCGAAATTGTAGGAGGATGGGTCGGTATTATTTGTCTTATAGGAAGTTTGTACCGAGGCACCTAGTTGTAAGCTTTTTCCAAAAATCGTAGCGGCATCTATTTTAAGGTTGGTGGTCGCATTTTTGTCGTTCCGACGAATCCAATCATTTCCAGACAAAGCATCTGCTTTTAGTTTTTGATGTCCCAAGCTTAAAGTGAGTTGATGTTTGTCGTCGTTCAGAATTAACGAAGGAAACGCAAAGCCTCCTCCGCAGCATGCGGCTGCAAAGGAGATTCTTGGAATAAGTAAAAGAATAAATGCAAAGGCTAAATGCATTAGCGAGCAATCATTAGCGTATGAAAGTAAGAATCAGTGATTCCATTTTTTGTAACTTCAAAGCGAATTTCCCAGCTACCAGGCATTACAAAGTAAACTTGTTGAATGTCAAAAGTACCGTTACCTAAATCTACAATTTGTACTGGAGCTGATCCGTGGCCCATGGATGGCATCCATAGGTAAACTTTAATATCTGACGCAGTTAAAGAAGTGTCATCAAATGCAAGTTTGAAAGTTGTGTAAGTTTGATTTTTTGGAAGTTGACTCCACTCTATCTGTCCACAGATGTTTAAAGAATTAAACTTCAGGGAGCATTCGCCAGCAGCGGCCACCGTTCTGTTTGCATCAACATATTCCGGGCTTGCACATGCTGTGCATGCTGCGAATAAAAAGAAAATACTAGCTAGAGATTTCATTATGACTCCTGTCTTTGGATATAGCATCCAAGAGAACGTTCTTTGGTATGACGTGTTTTTTTATTTAAATTTAAATCTTCGAGAACTTCTTTTAGATAATTTTTATCGGCAGAGGGGCCGACATGGCTGTTTGTGATCCCACCATCATAGACGAGACCACCCTTGTCGTTAAAGACATAGACATGGGGAGTTTTAAGTGCGCCATAGAGATCTGAAATTTTATTTTTTATATCGTGAATGACAGGGAAAGGAAAATTAGCTTTTTTGAAGTGTTCAGAGGCTTCTGTCTCTGGTTCGTCTGCGTTGGAGTGAACACCGATAAATTGAAAATTTTTGTAAGTCTCTGCCAGTTCTTTGACAATTGTTTCGTGACTAGCCGAACAAGGGCATCTTGCTGACATAAAAACCAGAACAGTGCCTTTATTTTTTTTATCAAGCTGAATAAGTGTGGGTTTTAGATTCGCGAGATTTATGCCAGAAAGTTCTGTAAAAGTGTCTTTGGAGTTACTGATGGCAAATCCATTCAGAGATCCGAAGCTTAATAGAGTGATGAGGATAACTGTAAAAATCTTAGTTGTTTTCATAGAATGAAGACTGTCTAGCAGTTTTTTTACAAAACTGAAATGCAACCTATAGTTGCATGAAAAAAAAACACCTTTGCGCGATGCGTTTGGTGGGTTTTAGCTTACCTTTGAGGTGAGATTGCATAGAATTTTCATATGTTTAAGTCACTAAGAGATTTTAAAAAACGTTTGTACCAATATCGAACTCGAGAATCTGTTCACAGAGAATTGGATTCCATTCTAGAAGCCGCTAAAGACCAGCACACATTAGAGGATAAGCTCCATTGGCTCGTGCAGTTGTTGCAGTGGATTCGCTTTGAAGGTCATGTGGATGTCCATATTGAACGTGAGGTAGGTCGGCTTCAAGTGGCACGCTTAAGGTTCTTTTTAATGGTCTTGGATCGTCGTCCAGATTGGAAACTTGAGGTAGCAAAGATTCTACGAGCGATCGTGAAAAAGGTAAGTGGGCTCGAACTATATACGGAAACAGGATTACCACGAGAAGTGGGTATGTGGAGTGAGTTCTCCGATCGTGTGATGTTAAAAATATTGCCAAGTCCTCCTTTGGAGCATGAATTGACCCATCTCTTTTGGGCGTTATTTCCAAATCCAGAAGATGTTGTTTGGGTTTCCGGCATCGATAGCAAAACATTTGAAGCTATTATGGACTTGTTTGTCTATGAGGTTTCGGAAACAGAGGGTGATTGGAATCGTCTTCAGGATGATTTGTTAGATGCTTTAGATTATTTAGTGATTCAAATTCGCGCCACCGGTTTAGGGCCTGCTATTCGTAAAAGATTAGATAAAAATGACTTTAGAGAATCTGCTTTTTTTCATCTAGATGAAAATATCGAAGGTTTTCAGAAAGCCTTTAGGTCTTCAGAAAAAGAACAAGCTTTGGCTTATGCCTCTAAGTTTAGAATGACAGTGTGGGAATGTAAGAGAGAATTAAGTCAAGTTACTAAACATTTGGATGAGTATGGAGTTAGTGTTAGTTTAGTTTTTCAAATGGCTCGACTCAGAACTTATCTTGCTCGTGTTGATAGTTTACTAGAGATTTTGATCAATGAAAAAATTGAGAGTAAAAAAGTAACAAGCTTTTTGTCTAAGTTGATTGAGGAAACTCAAGAACTACGAAGTATTTCGACTTTATTTTCGCAAAATATATCTATGCTAGCTCGTAAGGTTGTAGAAAGAGCCGCGGAGACTGGTGAGCACTACATTACTAGAACCAAAGCAGAGTATCGTCATATGATTGAAGCCGCCGCAGGTGGTGGAGCTATGACTGCGCTGACTGTGTATATGAAGTTCTTTATTTTAAGTATCGGGTTGTCTAATTTTGGAGAGGGTTTGGGAGCGGCTTTAAATTATGCGGTTTCCTTTGTGGCGATTCAATTATTTGGCTTTACCCTTGGAACAAAACAGCCGGCGATGACTGCACCTGCCTTAGCTGCGAAAATGTCTGAAGTAGGAACTGAAAAAGGGATGAAAAGTCTTGTGGACGATATCGTTCATATTATTCGATCTCAAGTTGCGGCGGTAGGCGGGAACGTTCTGTTAGTTGTTCCTTGTGCAATTCTTATTGATGCTCTCTATTTCTTTTCAACAGGAAATCATATTCTGGGATTGGAAAAGGCAAAGTACACTCTGCACAGCGTAGACATTTTTGGTCCAGCAGTTTTTTATGCAGCATGGACTGGAGTTATATTGTGGTCCTCTAGTTTAATTGCGGGGTGGGCAGATAATTGGTTTGCCTTGAATTCTTTGCGTAAAACGTTGGGAAGATCGCCGGCTTTAATTGCTGTCTTTGGTGCACGAGGAGCTAAAAGGATTGCTTACTTTCTAGATCATAATATTTCTGGTTTAGCCGGAAATATTTCTCTGGGGTTCATGTTAGGTATGATTCCAGAGATTATGAAGTTTTTAGGAATTCCGTTAGATGTAAGACACGTTACCCTGTCTTCGGGAAGTGTTGGGGCTGCCTTGCCTGTCTTGGGCTTAGAGTTTTTTAAGACACCTGAGTTTTGGAGAGCGGTGGCCGGGATTTTCTTTATCGGGGCTGCCAATGTCTTGGTGAGCTTTTCGATGGCGTTGTGGGTTGCTGTAAAAGCACGGGGAGTGCAGACATCTCAACAAATTGCTATTCGCTCAGCAGTTATGAAAAGACTTCGAACGGAGCCTCTGAGTTTTTTTATGCCGGTTGGTCAGTCGGTGCGTCCTAAAACTCAAGACAGCTCTGATTCTTAGGTCGACGACATTGAAAAAAGCCTCGGTTCCAAACTGGGGCTTTTTTATACCCGAAGAAAGATGCGTCGCATTATTTTCCTTGTTGTAATTTTCAGCAGGAAAGATGCTTAAATTAATGGCATCTATAAGCATATATTATAGAAGAGTTCGTTTGGGTCCTATATTCGAGCTGGGGCGTCGATTACGAAGAATTAACTTTAACAGATAATTTAAGATTTTTTGGTCCCAAAAAAAAATCAAAGTGGTTCCAAAATAGTACTTGATAAAAGTTCCAAGGTGAAATGAAGTGCGTACCTGCAAGGACATCAGTGGGTGTTGTCCATGGATTATGGGGGATTAAAAATGAAACTCAACGCATTGGCTCTTTTGTTACCTCTGCTAGTTGCTACTTCTGCGAATGCAGAACGCGTGCTTGTTGTCATGAAGGACTCTACGGCATTTAATAAAGCTCACATGGCTTATAAAGCTAAGGGTAAAGAGTTCTCTGGTGGTTTAAATTTAGGTGTTAAATCTAAAGCCGTTGGTGAATTAGAAGTTGCCCTTCCACATATCGCTTCGATGATCGTTGATACTGAAGATGTTTCTCAAATTGAAAAATTGAGAAATAATCCGGAAGTAGCTTCTGTTGAAACAGAAGTATTTCATAAAAATTTAATCCCAGTTAATAAATCTTTGATGGGCGATTCGCTTGTTTCTGGTGAACTAGGTGCAGGTACTCCATGGGGTATTTACGCAGTTAAAGCTCCTCAAGCATGGAAAGCTGGAAACAGCCAAGGTGAAGGTGCTCGTGTTCTTGTTTTAGATACTGGTATCGATGAAAAACATGCTTCTTTGAATGCTAACTTTGAAAAAGGTAAAGACTTTACTTATTCTCAAGATGGTTACGATGATAAAGATGCTCACGGAACTCACGTTGCGGGCACAATTGCTGGCGTTCAAGATGAATCTGGTTTTGCAGGTGTTGCTCCAAAAGCTAAAATCCTAGCTGGTAAAGTTTGTTCTTCTGATGGTTGCTCTAACTTTGCGATTGCTTCAGGTATCAACTGGGGTATTCAAGAGAAAGTGGATGTAATTTCTATGTCTCTTGGTGGTTCTCAATCTACTCCTGCTGAGCGTAGAGCGATTGATGCTGCTGATAAAGCAGGTATCACTGTAGTTGCTGCTTCTGGAAATGATGGTTCAGGTCGTGTTTCTTACCCAGCGGCTCTTCCGACTGTTATCGCAGTTGGTGCTATTGGTGATGACATGAAGAAAACTGATTTCTCTCAATACGGTCCAGAATTGGCTATCGTTGCTCCAGGTAAATCTGTAGTTTCTTCAGTTCCAACAGGTACTGGTCGTGATGCAAAAACAACTGTTTCCAATGGAAAAGTTGAAGTTGTAGTTAAGTCTAATGCGTTTTCTGGTTCTAAAGAAGTTACCACGCCAGTTACTGGTGAGTTAGTTCCTGCGGGTCTTGGTAAACCTGCTGACTTTGCAAAAGCAAATGTTGCGGGTAAATTCGCTCTAGTATCTAGAGGTGAAATTTCTTTCGCAGAAAAAGTTAGCAATGCAATCAAAGCAAAAGCTAAAGGTATCGTTGTATATAATAACGAACCTGGATTGATTCTTGGTTCAGTTGTTGAGGAAGAAGGTCAAACTGTTGCGATCCCTGCATTCATGATTGAACAAGCAGTTGGTCAAGATATCGTTGCTGAAATTTCGAAAGGTGGCACTGTAAGTGCAACTTTAGAAACAGCAATCACTGATTACTCTGCATTTGACGGTACTTCTATGGCGACTCCTCACGTATCTGGTGTTGTTGCTCTTATGAAGGCTGCAAACAAAGATCTAACAGGTGCTCAAGTTAAAGAAATTCTTAAAAAGACTGCTGTTGTTCTTCATGACAACACGAAACTTGAAGTTGGTGCTGGTTTAGTTGATGCTGAAGCTGCTGTACAAGCTGCGCTTGATGCTAAACGCTCAAACCCTCAACCTCCAGTGGATGGTCAACCAGGCGAACAGCTAGAATTTGATTTCTAGTCGTTACTAAGCTTAAGTTTAAATTTTAAAGCCCTAGTCATCGACTAGGGCTTTTTTGTTTTTCAAAATAAAGAATTTAAATTTTATAACGAGTCATCGCTTTGATAATTTTAAGTTTGAAAGGAGTATAGGGGGGATATAGGACCTTAAGTAGTCTTCCTGCCATTCCTTGTTTTAAAACGGCTTTTTCGTGGGAAAATTCTTTAAAGCCAAATTCTCCATGATAGCGCCCGATGCCACTTGAGTTAACTCCTCCAAAGGGAAGATCTGGATTAAGTAAGTGAAGTAGGCAATCATTGATAACAAGTCCGCCACTAGTTGTTTCTAATTCAAATTTAGAAATCATTTTATCACTTTGAGAGAACAAATAGGCAGCCAAAGGTTTGGGATGGCTGTTGATATAGTGTATGACTTCATCAAAATTCCGATATGAAACAACTGGAGCTAGAGGGCCAAATAACTCTTCGTCCATAAGAGGGCTGGCGAGGTCCTTAAGGCTGATGAGTGTTGCTGGAACCTCAAGCTGGGTTTCGTTCGGTATTCCGCCTTCAAGAAGCTTGTCGCCGTGCTTTTGAGACTGTTCGATAAGGCTTTTAATTCTTGAAAAGTGACGGGGACTGACCATTCTGGCTAAATCCGCTTTTACGTTTTTGTCCGAATAGAACTTATTAATCTGCTCTTTGAAAAGAATTAAAAACTGATCTTTGATAGATTCATCTACAAAAATATAGTCAGGTGCAATGCAAGTTTGCCCTGCATTGATGAATTTTCCCCAAGCTATTTTTTCTGCGGCTAACTTTAGGTTTGCTGACTTTTCAACAATACATGGCGATTTACCACCAAGTTCAAGAGTAATACTGCTAAGATTTTCTGCTGCGGCTCGCATTACTATTTTACCAACAGCAGTGCTGCCTGTGAAAAAAATATGATCAAAAGGAAACTTCAAAAGCTCTTGGGTGACAGAGCTGTCGCCCTCAAACATAAGCACTTCGGTTTCTAAAAATGCAGTTTGAATAATTTTTTTTAAAACTAAATTGATATGAGGTGTGTACTCAGAGGGCTTGATCGCGACAGTATTTCCAGCTGCGATAGCAGAAATGAGTGGAATGATGATGAGTTGGAATGGATAATTCCATGGGCCGATTAATAGAACAGTTCCCTTAGGTTCTGGGACTATATAGCAAGTTGTACCAGATAGACTTAAAGGGTTGTTTACGACTCTTGTACGGGCCCAATTTTTGAGTTGATGTTGAGTGTGTTCAAGCTCTTTAAGAGCTGGGTAAATTTCTGTTAAATAAGTCTCTGCTTCAGGTTTGTTGAAATCAAGTTTTAGAGCATTGACTATGTCAGAGAAACTACTTTCGATCGCAACCTCTAGTTTTTTGAGTTTATCGAGTCTGGAATCAATAGACTGAGAGCGAAGTCTGAGGGAATTAGCTTTTAGATTTAATAAAGAGTTTTCAATCATGTCCATAGACTATGTGAGGTCATGGCGTTGGTAAATCTTTATTATTGCGAGAGAGGTCATTTGATTATGTCTCAAAATGACTGGTTCTCAAATAAATTTTACGGCACAGGCATTGCTGATTTGTCAGGTATATGAATTATAAAGCGATACCGTTGAAACTATTCCTATCGTTGGGTGCAATTTTTGTAACCTGCCTGCCAATTAATGCGATGGCTGCTGGGCAGTGTGAATCAGTGTTTTCAACAAATGTTTCTTACTTTAAAGAGTCTATGGAGCCGATTAGAGCTTTAAGTAGAATGAGCTTGGTTCTTAAGGATAAGTATTTAAAGGGCTCTGGGCAGTTAACGCAAAAAGAAGTTGTCGATCAGCTGACAGAAATGAAGCAATTGGCGGAGACTTATTTCGATAAAGCCGGCATTTCGTATGAAATCCAATGGACTTCTTTTGGTTTTAAAAATTTAAAAGATAGCGCAAACTATAATTCTAAATATCCAGTTTATAAGATTAAGGGTTCAAAACATGGAGATGAAGTCTCTAGAATGATTTATGGGGTATTGTCACATCCCTTATATCGGAAAAAGGCTGTTACTTTTCAATTTGATCTTCTTTATGGAATAAAAGCAGAGTCTGTAGGTCATTATGATACAGGTACAAATATTATTCATATAGGTCCTTATGCTTTGGCTGCAGAGATTTCTGGCCTTACAAATACTGTTCGCCATGAGGTTCAGCATTATTTTGAGCATATGAAAATTCTTGAAAAGAAGCAGACGACGGCAAGAATTTCATTTTCTGAGGCTCATCCAAAATCAAAAGATCCATATCATGATTACTTCCGTTTGGATGAAATAGAAACTCATCTGAGAGATCTTCGGACGATGCTTAGTTTTGATTCTAGATCTGCAAAAGACAAACTTTTTGCAGGTCATGTGACTCCCGAGGTTTGGAATAATATTTTGGCAAATCGTAAAGTCGTTATCTCTGATAAGTTTGAGACTTTGGATATGATGCTGACGAACTCAGATAAAATTCTAATTCATTTACAAGAAAAAACTTATCCAAATGCATTTTTTGAAAACCATGCTAATGGAGAATGGATGGGAGTTTATCTGTTAGATGGATATTCCTATTCCGTAGTCAGGATTGATTTTTACGGATTGTTCCCAAAGCCCCAATATGAAATGACCAAACCAGAAATTTCGAAAATAGTAAAAGAAACTTTGGATTGGAACCATAAGCGAGTTCGAGAAATTCGTGTCGAGTTTGAAAAGTTGAAATTAAAAGCTAACTCAAGATAGTTCTTTTCTCCTAATGGATATATAAGATTTATTGCCTCCTAGGTCTATTTAACTGGTTCTGGAGTAAATGAAAATGTATTGAAAGCCTAGTGGAAGCTAATTTTACAAATTCTCCTCAAATTTTGACAAGTCCGCTATCTATGATTTAGGACTCCTTATAAATAATAAAGGAGTCTTAGAAATGAAATTTTTTAGCGCGCTATTGACGTTCGCGGTTTTAATCACTGCCCAGGCCAAAGCAGATAAATTGGTTTTGTATTCTTCTTATGATGGGGAAAGACTAGCTCCTATTTTAAAACCTTTCACAGACAGAACTGGGATCACAGTTGAAGTTGTAAATGCAGGTTCTGATGACCTTATTAAGCAACTTGAAACAGAGGGGATGAATTCTCCAGCGGATCTTTATTTAGATAAAGACATCGTTTACATGGGTTCAGCAAATGACAAAGGTTTGTTGCAATCATTTTCAACTCAAAAAGTATCTGATAAAATTCCAGCTCATTTAATTTCTAATGATAATAACTGGTTCTTGTTATTCTATCGCGCACGTACATTGATGTATAACACTCAAAAAGTAAATCCAGCAGATTTGAATACTTATGCAGATCTTGGCGATAAAAAATGGGAAGGCCAAGTTTGTGTTCGTACTTCAAAAAATAGCTACAATGAAGGCTTAGCTGGTTTTATGGTTAAACATTTTGGTGAAAACCAAGCTGTTTCTATTTTTGAATCATGGGTTAAAAACTTTGCTGGTGAGCCTTTAAAAGGCGACAGAGATGTTATCCATGCAATTGCTAATGGGACTTGTTTAGTAGGTATCGCAAATACTTATTATTTGGCTCCGCTAGTAAGAGACGATGCTTCATTCCCAGTGGGTGTTAAGTTCGTTGAGCAAGATGGTGTTGGTGCTCATATTAATGGTGTCGGCGTAGGTATTACGAAGTCTTCAAAGAATGTTGCTCAAGCAAATCTTTTCCTAGAGTTCATGACAATGAAGGAAGTTCAAGAGGCTATTGCTGGTGGTTTCAGTCAATATCCTTCAAGCAAAGAAGCGGGTATTGCTCCTGTGCTTAAAGACTTTGGTTCGTTTGTTGAAGATTTAACAAACGTTAATGACATTGCTAAATCTGTAAATGCAGGTAAAGAAGCAATGGTAAAAGCGGGTTACAAATAAATATTTCGTATATGACTCAGTAAAGTTAATATTTGCTGAAGTTCTATAGAAAATAAAAAGGAGCTTTGATGAAAATCGGCTCCTTTTTTTGTTTTTTATCGCAGATGACTTAGTGCCGGATGACAGACTTTTTATTCTTTCTTTTATTTAAATCTCCATTGAATATAGATCTGTGAGGCAATAGTTTAATTATTAATAAGGTGAGGGTTCAATGGCTCATTATGTAGATGGATTTTTAATTCCTATTAAAAAGAAAAATGTCGCTAATTATAAAAAAATGGCTAAGCTGGGTTGTAAGATTTGGATGGAGCACGGAGCTTTAGCTTACTATGAGTCTGTCGGTGATGATTTGAAAAGCCCATGGGGCTTGCCTTTTGGAAAGCTCTGTAAACTAAAAACAGATGAGACGGCAGTTTTTGCTTTTATTGTCTTTAAATCTAAAGCCCATCGAAATAGTGTTAATAAAAAAGTGATGAAAGATCCACGAATGGATCCTGCTAAATTTAAAACCATGCCTTTTGATATGAAAAGAATGTCGGTCGGTGGATTTAAGACCATCGTCGCAAGTAAATAAATTATTTTAAATAATTACTTATTAAGGAGGGGAGTTATCCCCTCTTTTTTTATGAATCAGGATATCTATCAAATTTTTTAATAGATTCTAAATTATTTTCCCAGTTGGCTTTGCTTAAGTAAAATAGGTGAGCTGTGGGTTTCAACGTGACCTCAGAATTTAAGCTTCCTGCGGGAACCACAAGCAGCTTTCCATCCATTTGTAGGTTCGGCACAGAAGATCCACAGTTTTTACAAAAACTTTTAACGTGACGGGTTTGTGGAAGATGATAGGTCTGTATAGATTCTTTCCCAGAGATCCAATGAAGATCGGCCTTTGTTGAAAATAAATTCGCCGCGTGGGCAGAGCCTGTGTCTTTCTGGCAGTGTTTGCAGTGACAGAAATAGAAACTTTCAAAGGGGCCTGTCGCTTCGTATTTAATTGTTTCACACAAGCAAGAACCTTGGTGAGTTTCTGTCATGGAAGATCTCCTGTTGATTGATATGTGAATATTTTAAAGTCAGCCTATGGTGATGTAAACTAAACTTTAATAAGGTCATTGGATTATTTTTATGATATGGATTGGATGGGTTTTGCTTGGGCATAAGAACTTGTAGACAGAGGGCTGATGGATTTTTCTGCTGATTTTGAAATTTTTAATGAAAAAATATTTAAAAATTGTGGCTTAGATTGTTCTTTGCCGGTTGTCGAAGACGAGAGTTCTGAGTATCAAGCTCATACCTTTAGCGTTAATAAAAAAAATGTCCGTTATAGATTAGCGAAAGTGACTCCTACTAAAGTTGGTCAATTTGTGACTCTTTGGAAGAGAATTGGAAATTCGGTTATTCAGCCGTTTGAGAGTACGGATGATTTGGATTTCTTTGTTGTGACTGTTAAGTTTCAAGGAAGGCTGGGGCAGTTTGTATTTCCTAAAGCCATCTTGCTTCAGCAAGATATATTGTCTGTTGACTCTAGGGGAGGAAAAAGAGGTATTCGTGTTTATCCAGCTTGGGATAAGGTGGAAAGTAAGCAAGCCTTAAAGACCCAAAAGTGGCAGCTAGAATATTTTTTTGAAATTTCTGAGAGTGTCAATCTTGAGAGAGTTAAAAGACTTTATTCCGTCTAATTTTTAGAAGTTTTAGATAATCAAAAAGCCTTGTCTTTTTTGGACGAGGCTTTTTGATTATAGGATTTTGTTCTGATATTTAGAAGAGATAAAATTTATATCAGCTGCGTTTAATTTTCTTATTGTTTTTTACAGCGAAGATTGTTTCCGAAGCCGTACTCAAGGCGTTTATCAATTTTTTCATTTGATCTTGCATAGAGTTGCAAGGTTTGGATTTCATTGCTGTTTAAATCCAGAGTTCCACTGATTAAAATGTCAGATGCTGGGTTTGGCTCATATGCTAAAACTCTGCCTGTAGCTATGAAGTCGTTTCCTTCGCTAGCTGTGATTAGGATTGAGCCATGATGAATTTGATTTCTGCCATGGTGATGAAATCTGAAAGCTATTTCTTGGTCAGGAGTTAATTTTTCAACGACAAGTTGAACTTCTCCCTTTGGGACCTCCGCAGCACAGATGTATGTTTCTGAGGCCATAGCTGATGTTGATAAAAGAATAGTCAAGAATCCAAATACAAACTTACGCATATAAACTCCTGTTGAGTCTGTGAAGGGAGGGGTCGCTGAAATGCGTTCCCTCTGTTGGTGAAAACTATTTAGGCCTATTTAAATATTCTTGCAAATAATGAATAATAATTAGTATCATCACTTTTAATGATGGATGTTAATCCCACCGATTTACGGTATTTTTTTGAAGTAGCGCAAACTTTAAACATTTCTCGAGCAGCAGAGAGGTTAAATATTGGTCAACCAGCTGTGAGCCAGGCTCTTCAAAGAATCGAGCGTATTCTAGGGGTTGCGTTATTTGATAGGTTTAAAACGGGTGTTCAGTTAACTCCTTCGGGTCAAAAGCTTTTGAATGAAGGGCGTGCGGCCTTAGAGGCGTGGGAAAATATGTATAGGGCTGCTCAATCCGCGGAATCTGCCATTGAGGGCCGTTATACCTTGGGTTGTCATACCGCAGTAGCCATGTATACTCTGTCTAGATTTTTAAAAGGCATGCTGGAAAGTCATCCAAAACTGGAAATAGTCTTAAAACATGGGCTTTCAAGAGAAGTCGCTGGAGACGTGATAAGTTTTAAAACTGATTTTGGGTTGGTGATGAATCCTGTTCGTCATCCTGATTTAGTCATTAAGTATGTCTGTGAAGATAGGGTTTCCTGTTGGAAAACGACGGAATGTATTGAAGATACTCTGATATTTGATCCTGCGTTATCCCAATCACAGGTATTGTTAAAGAAAATCGAAAAGACTTTAAAGATTAAACGTCATTTGACGTCGGGGAGTTTAGAGGTTGTGGCGAACCTAGCTTCTAGTGGTTGTGGTATTGCTGTATTGCCGGCCAGAGTGGCGGCCTTGTATCCGAATTTAGTCGCAGTTAATAAAGATTTGCCTTCAGTTTTGGATAGATTGGCCTTGGTCTATCGCGCTGATCGTAGCTTTACAGCTTCGGCGAGAGTCATCGTTGATTCTATAGTAAAGGCAGGATTTTAAAAAAAATATGCGAAACACAAGCTGTTGACTCTAAAAGACAGGAATGTTTAATTTAAGGCTCCCTCATTGTTCTAAAGAACTTTTATAGGTGCGCGCGGGTGGTGGAATTGGTAGACACGTACGTTTGAGGGGCGTATGCGCAAGCGTGAGGGTTCAAGTCCCTCCTCGCGCACCAACCTAAAAAGACCCCTTCTAAAATATACATACAATAGAGCACCTAACCCCCTTGAAATCATTGGGTTTTCATATCTCTTTTCATTCCTGCTTATTCGTACCCATTCCTACCCATTACTAGCCATTCCTAGCCATACTATCTTACAACTTTCTTACAACTTTAAAAAAGCGACTTTTCGAGCGTTTTTGACTTTTCAAAAAGTACTCAGAAATTCAAGTCCTACTTTTTCGACCATTATCACATCAAATTTAACCAAAATTATCGCATTGCAAAAACAATTAGCGAGGCATTTGCACGTTCATTTTTCGGGGGAAAACATGACAACAGAAGCACAAAAAAAGAAGCTCAAAGACGAGCTTAAAAATCTACAACTAGAACTCATCGCCGCTGCTTGTGATCAAGAAAAGCGCCGACTATCACGCATGATCAAGTCAAGAGCCGAGACTCTTGCGGTTTTGGGCGGGTAGTATGGCTAGGTTTTCTGGTGGGTGGATAAAGGTATATCGAGAGATTATTGGGACTGACATTTCTGAGCACCCAGTCAGGCTTGCTCTTTTTATTCACCTAATTGCAATGGCAAATATCGAAG
Source organism: Pseudobdellovibrionaceae bacterium (assembly GCA_041987885.1). Lineage (GTDB taxonomy): Bacteria > Bdellovibrionota > Bdellovibrionia > Bdellovibrionales > Bdellovibrionaceae > Bdellovibrio. The sequence goes on from JBHIVS010000001.1 coordinate 13,881, forward strand.
AGACTTGGGTTGATTGGGGAGGCACGCCAAGGAAGTGCCCTAGGGGTTCTTTGGTCACATCATATAGGGAGCTTGCAAAGGTCGTAGGTGCAGACAGGCAAAGTGTGGAAAGACAGCTTAAATACCTAGCGTCAAGAGACACCCTCTTAGTAGAAAGCGAGACACGCGGAACATTTATAACTATTTGTAATTATTCTGAGTATCAAGACAAAAAGAAGAGTGACGAGACAGTTTCAATCCAAAGCTGTGACACTGACACAGCCACGGTCACAGCCACGGACAATACCTCTAATGAAGAATTAAAGAATATAAGAACTAAAGAAGTAAAGAATAATAATATTAGCTCGGTCGTGCAAAAAAGCACTTCCCTCGTTGATTCTCCAAAGAAAACTTTATCCATTCAGTCTTTTGAGGATTTTAATTTTATCTTGTCCAAAAAACAAAAAAGCAATCTTGCCTTGCTTTATCCTGACTTTGAGTTCTTGCGAAGAGAATTTATCAAAATGGACTCATGGCTTTCCGCTAATCCAAAAAAGAATCGAAAAACAGCAAGAGGTTGGGATCAGTTTGTGGGGAATTGGCTTTCTTCCTCATGGCCTAAATATCAGGCATCAATTCCGTCAAACGGCGCGCAAACCGTCGCAAAAGCTGAAATTGAAAACAGGATAGCCAATTTATTTAATGGAGATAAGTCTAATGCGTCCTAAAACCTTCGCCACTGGCATTTCTATGATAACCGATACCTTCGGGGAGGCCCCCATCAAAGGACCTCGCCTTGGCCGTATTAAAGACATTTGCGAAGGGAAGATTGATGATGATGGCTTTATCGAAATATGCGGGATTATTTGCGACAATTTTAGGCAATATCCTCTTCCTTCTGATTTTACTAAGGCTGTAAATGATTGGCGTCGAAATTATCACTCTTCAAATGGCAGGTCTTATTCTGAATATACCTATGACTCTGAATCTACAGTCATAGAAGCAGAGATTCGTTGTGAAAAATGCAACGACATCGGTTATGTGAGAATCAGACACAGGACTCAAGACTCCTTTGACTCACTAATGCTTTGCGGCTGCATAGATGGACCTGTAGGGACCGCTATACCTGAGTGGGATGCGCAACTAGTTGGGGTTTACAACAAAACACCAGTCCCTAACGAATGGTTTAAGCCGTCTGTAAGTGAAGACTCATCTGACATCGATATTAAAGATCAAATTTGGAGCAAGGTAGACGGATGGAGGAAGTGGAAACTCAAAGCCGAAAAGCATTGGAGACAGCTTCGAGATTTGGATATTGAGAAAAGGAAGGCACGCTAATGACTAGACAAGATTTGGAATCTTTAGGTTTTTTTCTGTTTTTAATAATCGCGTCCTGCTTTGCTTTTTACATAAGTCTATCGACACCGCTAGGCTATTAGTTTTCCACAAAGCAAACGCGACATATTCACATTGAAAATAAATTTAAAAAAAGATTTTAAAAAAGTTTTATAAAAGTTTCGGGGGGATTGTGAATCAGGAGTTGAAAGTAAAATTGATAGAGACTGTGACGATTGCTGATAACAACGCTTTGAAAACTCAGATCGCGAATCTGCGCGTTCAACTTGAGGACATGAAGCTCAAATATGTTCAAGCTTTGCAGCGTGAAAACTCGCTTAGGAACGAAGTGCATGAGTTGAGGAAGAAAGAGTTTGACTCACTACTTGAGGGAAAGTTTTTAGTTCAAAACAAAACAATCGCTTAGAGAATCGTTTAAAAAACATGATGCATTAAGAATGTGAAAAGTATGAGAGGTAAAAAATGATGTCACCATATAAAGAACTGTTTTCAGATTGGAAAAATGTTCAAAGTAATTTTGAAATGCAAGAACCAGAGCCTGATGAAGTATTTGCTGCCTTTTATGATTACGCAGACTATTCAGGCGCATCTTTTGTTGCTTACCGAAATGGAGATAGCTACTTCATTGTAGAGGCAAGTCATTGTTCTTGCTATGGACTTGAAGGATCTTGGAGCCCCGAGGAGTTTAAGAGTCGCGAAGTGTTCATTGAATACTTAAAAAAACGAGATCCATATGAAGAAAATTTAAAATCAATCGTAAATAATATTGTAGATAAATTAGAAGCTAAGGATGTAGAGAATGGCTAAATGGCAAGTAGGCGACATCGTAATTATGACTGAAGATAATTCTGAAGGAGTTGTAACCGCCGTAGGAAAAACTAAGCTATTAGTGAGCTATGGTGACTACACATACATTCAAGAAGCTGTATTCAGTGTCAATGACACTATCTTCATAAAACCAAAGCCAAAACAAATAACTATCAACAAAGACCAATTCATACAGGCATGGGATGGTTTGGTTACATCTCTTCATAAAGGCGAGAAAGTAAATACGGCAAAGGAATCTGAATTTTTTAATATTCTAACTAGAAGAATAGGGCTTTAAAATGAAACTAGCAGAAGCACTTTTACAAGATAAGCCGATTAAGAGAAAAGGCTTTAAAATGTGGTGCAAGCCAGAGATAGTTAAGAGTAATATTTCACCTTTTGCATCATTGCCGACTGTCTGTGATGAGGATAAATACACGCTCGATTATATAAACATGACTGCCGAGGACTGGGAAATAAAACCAGAGCCGATGCGAGTAGAGTTTGAGTGTGTTTGGCGCAAGAACGCAGCGGGAACACTATATCCTGAAGCTATAGTTAGAGAAATTGGAATGTTCGATAAAATGGTTGATTCAGGTAAAAGTTTTAAAGTCACCTGTGAGGAGGTTGAGGGATGAAATTTCCAGAACAATATAGATCGCAACATCCATTAGGACTTCCACACAAAGAAGGGGACCCATTTGGGTGGTTCATGATTCCGTCCCCCATCAAAACAAATCAATGGATAGCTGTCCAAGCTGATGCTCAGACTGACTGGGAACATGTTTCAGCATCTATTAAGAATCGGTGCCCTACGTGGGAGGAAATGTGTCATTTGAAAAGTCTTTTTTGGGGCGATGATGAGTGTGTGGTGCAATATCATCCACCTAAAGCTGACTACGTTAATTTAGCAAAGACTTGTCTTCATTTGTGGAAATATAAGGGCGACATGCCAAGGCCACCAAAAGAATATGTGGGGTAGGCATGACTAACGAAATGCAGAAGCGGATTGAAGTAAGAATGGAATCTGATGAAATTGAATTTAAGCATGGTGTATGGCCAGAGACTAAAGAAGGCGTGAAATTGCGAGATGCTGATTTTGCAGCTTTAGGTTTCAGGGGAGGCTTCCAAGCAGGCGCAAAATTCATTCTCGAACTTCCTGAGTTGAAAGAAGTATTTAAGGCTTTGGAGTTTTATAAATCATATTCAGACTGCTCGGAAGGATGTCGGACAAGATCAGACTCTTGGGTTTTGAAATGCACTTGTGGTTTTGTCGCTAAAGAAAAAGAACACAGACAAGCCATCTCCAAAATTAAATCATTGGGAATCGTGAAGGAAGGTGAAAAATGAAAGTTATCGTTGCAGGACCTGAAAAAGTAATTATCGAAATGACTACTGAAGAATTTGGGCTTTTAACAAGTGTTCGAGTAGGTGATTATTATGGGAATGGAGGTCTATCTCCTAATTCACTAGCTGGGATGGAGTTTGATTTATCAAATGTTATGAAAGCTATTTTTGATTTGAAATGCGTTTATGAAGTTAAAGAGCGCATTAAAAGTGATCTTCTTCACGTCGCAAGTAAGATGGATAAATTAACATTTCCGTTAGTGTCTTTTAAAGATGTTAAAGCTGAGAAGGTGAGTGATGAGTAAGTGGTTAAGAGTTAGATTTCTGTCATCGAGTGTTGATGATTGTAGACCTATTTACAATGATGAAAACCCTGAAGGACCTTGGTGGTGTTCTGGATATTCAGAAAATAATGCTGTAATTGTAGCTTATGTTAAAAGCGAAGATACTATCTTGAAGCAATGGCCTGAGGCCGAGAATATTGAAATAGAAACAATCGAAAAGCCTACATTTTCCGACAGGTTCCCAAAGCCTAAATGGTGGAAACATGAATAACACAATGGTGCCAAAAGAACTCTGTCCAAACTGTGGTCGTGTAGACTTCGGGATACTTAGAGACATGACCTCTCGCAGAGTGTGTAAGTGTAGTCATAGTTGGGCTGCACCTGAGAAAAAAGACACTGGTTATAAAAGGCTAAAGCGTGAATCGGAAGAATACTTTACCAAATGGGGTGAGTATATGAAGAGAGCCAATGCTGCTGAAGCTAAAGTTGAGGAGTTAACTAAGGAAATCGAAAGACTAAAACAATGCTGTAAAGACTTCGAGTTTGTACTTGAAGGTTCCAAGGCTGTTAAGCAATCGGATGAAATGCTAGAGAATAGAGAAGACGCTTTAATGCGTGCTCTTAGTTGGAGGTAAGTGATGAGTAAAGTTAAACACTACAGACTAGATATATATGAGAGTAATAAGTCAGGTGAGTTTGAGACTTATGCCGATATGAAAGAATCAGAGCCATCAAGATTTACTTATGTAAAGTCTACCGACTACGACGCTCTCAAAAAAGACCTAGAAATAGTCAGAGACTCTCATAGACGCCAAGGCCAGTTAAATGATGCTTTGACTGCTAAGCTTGAGAAGGCGGAGCTAGAGGTTAAGTTCGTAAAAGAATACCTAAACCCTGCTGACACTTCATTTAAGCAGATGATAGATGCGTTTAGGTCATTACCAAAGGAAAAACAAGATAAGCTAATAAACCTCTCACAATCACTTGCTGATTTCGAGAATACCTAAAGGGGGAAGGGTGATCTACTACTCAGACATAACTAACGAACTATACATTGTCACAGCTCACCGCAATTCCTTCATATATTATCATCCTACTTACGGTGGTGGCTTTATATCGAGACAACAATTGAGAAATAATTTTATAAAGATAGGTGAGTTATGAGTTTTAAATCTTACAGAGAAGAATCTAAAGGCAATTGGGGAATCTATCAAGAGGAAACACTAAATTTAGACCAAATCAACACAGGCGCAATTCTCCGTATTGCTGACGCTACTGAAAAGATGGCTTCTAATTATGTAAAAATGGAAAACGAGCTGTCTTATTACAAGAAACAAAGTTTGCAGAGGTATGACGAAATCGAAAAACTCCGCAGATCAAACGCTGCTCTTCGTGGGGTGATTAAGAGAATGAAGAAGGGTTTATGAAGAGAGACTCAAGAAAGCTTTATTATCATCCCAAAAGAAAATACTTCATTACATTAACGCCTATTGGAGACTCAGTTGTGATTGAGGAGAGTGAAAATTGGTGTACAAGATTTTTAAAGAAAAACTATGTTATGCCCTCTAAGAGAGGTTTTAAACTTGTTGGAGAAATTAAATGAACCCACAAAATAAGGCGAGATGCTTCTTTATGCATACATATACTTTAGATCAAGCTTTAGATAGGTGTGATCTTGGAGATCATAAACCAGCATTGGTATGTCAGTATCCGCACAAGAGTGACATAGAAAATCTAACTGAAGTCATCGAAAAATCAGCATACGAAAAAGCCGTGGAAGCGTTGAAAGAGATTTCAAGAAGAGCTGAGAGGCCTGAGACAAATAATCATTTATCAAGCGTGGCAAAAGAAACTCTTCGTGAGTTGGGGGTTGATAGTGAATAATTTTAGAGTTTGGATTATAAATTTTCTCATCGGGGATTGCTCATACGTTAGGAATGTAGTTATAGACGGGAAAATTTCTCTTAGAGAAAAACACTGTGTTTCAGGATGTGCCTTCGTTAATGATAGTTACGTCTACACATCACACGCTAGGTTTCCGAAAGCTGGGAGGGATGAATGAGGCGTAAGATTCTATATGCACTTGCAATTCTTGATATGTTTTTTTGCGATTTCATTTGTAATTTGCGTAGCGTTCGCAATTGCGGGAATTTTCAAATTACTAGTTCAGTAATTCCAACCACTTACAGATTTAAACTTGTAAAAAGTGGAGTTTTTTGAACTGTTCGATATTTTCGAATAGTTCGACTGCTTGCAATGAACTGTCTGGAGTTTCCGGATAGTTCGAGTTATCCACATAATTTTTAGAGTTATTCACATCCAAAAAAATAATAAAAAATAATTTTGCGCCCTTGATAAAAATATGTCGGGGGTGTTTATGGATAAGAAATTAGCCGATCATTTGTGGACCGCAAGATGGGCGATAACGAATAACAAAAAAGAAGTCGCTTACGAGGAAGTAACTAAGGCATTGGTTCATATCGGAGCGGAGGGCTCTGTTGAAGTTGACAGACCGACGATTACTCCGCCAGTCATTGAAGAGCCTAAATTTACAGAGCCTGCAATTGTCTATGTAAAAGGCGTTAAATTTGATGACGACGGCGAATATCAAACTCAATCAAAAAAATTTAGTGGTTTAGTAGTTCATCACACAGTTTCAAATAGATCTGCTGCTAGTGCAAAATCTGTATTGAATTGGTTAGCTTCAAAAAATTGGGGCTGCATGGTTATGGATGAAAATGGTGTCATTTATGTGCCAGAAGGATGGGATTTCTTTAAAAAGAGAAATGATCATGCGGGTAACTCGAAATGGGATGGCCTTACTTCAGTATCTCGATTCTTCGCAGGTATTGAAATTTGTAATTGGGGCTTAGAGCAAGGCAAAGGCGGCATTTATCGCGAAGTCACAACTAAGCAAGGCTATGTTGTCGCGGGTAACTATCAAGCATTCACAGAGGCACAAGAAAAAGCCCTTATCAATTTTATCTTATGGGCTAAATCTAAAAATCCTGAATTTAATTTAGACAACGTAGTCGGGCACGATGAGTTGAGACGTGAATTTGGAAAGCTTGGCGATAAGCAAGATCCAGGCGGATCACTATCTATGCCTATGCCTGAATTCAGAAAGCACATAAAAGAGCTTTGGAATAAGTAATGCCTAACAAATCAATCGACCAAATCAGAATCGAGGAGCTTCACACATTAAGTGAGGCTCTGAAATGTTTTGAAATGGCAAACATTTTAGATTCTCAACGGATGCGCATTTTGTTCCAAGAAATGCAGAGGCTTTATATTAAGGTGCAAGATGAGATTCGCGAAAAAACAAATTACGCGGAGTAAATACGGCAACAAGCGAACAAAAGTAGGAGACCTTACTTTCGATTCGCGCAAGGAAGCTCGGTACTACAATTTTCTTTTAGCTTTGCAGGAGCAAGGAAAGATCCATTCTTTGCGTTGTCAGGTGCCGTTTAGTTTTACGATTAACGGCGAGGCTATGAGAAATCCCGACACAAATCGAGTGATCAAATACGTCGCAGACTTTGAGTATTTCACGAGCGAAGGTGAGCGCAAGGTCGTGGACGTAAAGGGATTTAAGACAGATATTTATAAAATCAAAAAAGCGCTGATGCTAGCTTGTAACGGAATATTGATAGAAGAAATCTAAAAGGCGGCGACTCGACTGCTAGGTGTGCGCACACGCGGGAGCTGCCTTAAGGCTTACGACGTCGCTGATTAAAGCGTGATATAGAAAAAATTAACTTTCAACTAAATCAATCGCCTTCACTAGCATTTTCTGCAAGTCCCTTCCAAACTGCGATTTTGTTTCGCCTTGGATCTTGTCATATTTTTCCTTGTAGCAACTAGGCACCCATATCGTAATAGCTTTTTTGCTAATAGCTTCAGAAGCCTTGGCTTTATAGTATTCTTTAAAAGATAGGTCTACGATTTCGTCTAATTTTTCATGCATGGGTTAATGGTATCGGATAATAAAGCTTTAATAAAATTAAAAGTAGATTAAAGCGGCGCGACTACTATCTTTATATTTATGAGTGAAGAAAAAAGACCGATTGGCAGACCTTCTAAATATAAACCAGAATACTGCGAACAACTTATCGAGCACATGGCAAGCGGACTTTCCTACGAGAGCTTTGCAGGTGAGTTACAAATTGCAAAGCAAGTTCTTTACGATTGGGAAAAAGCTCATCCTGATTTTCTAGACGCCAAAGAAATTGCGTTTAATAGAAATCGCACGTTTTGGGAAAAACTCGGCATTGAGCATATCATAAATAAATCTGATTCTGAATCTCTAGGCGATGGCGTTAGCTCGTCCAAATCACGTTCTCTTAACGCTTCTGTTTGGATTTTCAACATGAAAAATCGCTTTAAGTGGCGTGATCGCCAGCCAGATGAGACCGATGTTGTAGTCAATAATCTATCACAAGCAAATGATGATGAGCTTCAAAAGTTACTTGATGAAAAACTAAAAGAGCTAGGGAAGTAATGAGCGAGGTCCGCGAAGCTTTAGCTATTATTGAAGAAATAGAGCGACGAAAGCGTGAGAATAAAATCCGCTCTTATTATCCCGACACTGGAAAACTTGCGCGTGAGTTTTACAAAAAGCACATGGCGTTTTTTGCGGCTGGTAGTGAGTACAATGAGCGGTTAATGCTAGCGGCGAATCGTGTTGGGAAAACCGAAGGCGTTGGTGCCTATGAAGTGACTCTGCACTTAACAGGTGATTATCCTATCTGGTGGCCTGGCAGACGCTTTAATAAGGCAACAGAGGGCTGGGCTGCGGGCGATAGCTTAGAAACTGTGCGCGATATTATCCAAAATAAACTTCTAGGGAAATTAGAAGATGTCGGCACAGGGATGATTCCTAAAGATAAAATCCATTCCGTTACGCGCAGAACAGGCAAAGCGGAAATGGTTGATACGATTTACGTTAGGCATAAATCAGGCGGCATTAGCTCACTTGCTTTGAAATCATATGATCAAGGTCGTAAATCATTCCAAGGAACAAAGAAAGATTTTCTATGGCTAGATGAAGAGCCACCGTTAGATATTTACACTGAGTGTTTGCTCCGTACGATGGACACGTCAGGCGATGAAAACTCAACCAATGGTCTAATGATTCTGACATTTACACCGCTTTCAGGAATGTCTGAAACTGTTTTATCTTTTTTGCCAAATGGTGAAGTGAAGGAAGAAATCAGAGAAAATAAATATGTCGTCATGGCATCATGGGATGACGTGCCTCATTTAACCAAAGAGGCGAAAGACCTTTTGTGGGCCTCTATTCCGCCGCACCAGCGAGATGCGAGGTCTAAAGGTATCCCTGCACTTGGATCTGGTGCGATTTACCCGGTTACTGAATCTGACATCTTTGTCGATGATTTTGCAATACCAGATCACTGGCCTAGAGCTTACGGCTTAGACGTTGGCTGGAATAGAACTGCGTGCGCTTGGGGTGCATTAGATAAAGAGTCGGATATTTTATACGTCTACTCAGAACACTATCGCGGACAAGCCGAAGCATCGATTCATGCTGAGAGTATTAAATCTCGTGGTGATTGGATACCAGGTGTTATTGATCCAGCCTCAAGGGGACGCGCTCAAGCTGACGGCAAGCAATTACTGCAAATGTATATTGATTTAGGTCTTGATATAGATGTCGCTAACAACGCGGTTGAGTCTGGAATTTACGAAGTATGGCAGAGGATGTCTACAGGTCGCCTGAAAATATTCAATTCATGCTCTAACATTAAGGCAGAGTTTAGATTGTACCGCCGCGATGATAAAGGGCGCATTGTAAAAGAATCAGATCACTTAATGGATGCGCTTAGGTATTTAGTTATGTCTGGCATCTTGCGTGCGAAAACTAAAGAGAAGAAAAAGCCAAAAAGCGGCTACCATTATGGAATAACTGCGGATTCATGGATGAGTTAAAGCTTTAATTTTATTAAAATTAGATTAAAATTATTTGCCTGCGACAATCAAAGTCGTGGAAGAAACTAAAAAAAATCAAAAAAAAGATGTTGTTAGTTTAGCAAAAGAGAGATTTAAAGCAGCACTTGATGCGCAGAAAAACTCTCGACTTGAGTTTGAAAAGGACCTTGATTTTAAGGTCGGCCAGCAATGGGATGAAAAACTTAAGCGTGATCGACAAAGCGAGGGCCGTCCCTGCTTAACCGTTAATCGCATTCCACAATTTACAAATCAGATCATTAACGACATTCGACAAAGCCGTCCGGCGCTAAAAGTTTATCCTGTCGATGATAAAGCCGATATTGAAACGGCTAAAATCCTCCAAGGATTGCTTAGGCATATCGAGTACAACTCAGGCGCCGATGTTGCTTACGATACGGCAGCATCAAGTGCTGTTGACGTTGGCTTAGGATATTTCAGAGTTTACACAGAATACGTTAGCCCAACATCGTTCGATCAAAGAGTTAAGATCGGAAAAATTGATAATGTTTTTAGTGTTGCTCTAGATCCAAATTCGTCCGAGCCAGATGGGTCCGATGCTGAGTACGGTTTTATTTTTACCGACATGGCAAAATCTGAGTTTAAGCGTAAATATCCTAAAACAAAAGTCTGTGAAGATAGTCGTTGGGAAGATTTAGAATCTCAACGCGATGACGATTGGATCAAAAAAGATGTCGTTCGCATTGCGGATTATTTCGTAAAAGAATACTCAAAAGAAACTTTAGTTTTGTTATCTAATGGCCAAGCGGTATTAGAAAATGAAATGGAAAGATATTTGGCCGAGCTTTATGCGCAAGATCCAACTTTTCAAGGTCTGATCACTGTTAAAGATTCACGCGAAACTATAGTGCCAAAAGTAATGCAGTATAAAATTGCAGGCGATGAGGTGCTAGAAAGCACAGAATTTCCAGCGCCTTTTATCCCGATCATTCCTGTTTATGGGAGTGTTGTAAATATTAAGGGCGAGAAACATATCTACGGCATTATTCGTTTCGCTCGCGATCCACAAACTATGTATAACATCTGGGTTTCTGCTGAGACTGAGGCCATTGCATTATCTCCGAAAGCTCCGTTTGTCGGTGTTGAGGGGCAGTTTGAGGGCTTTGAAGCTAAATGGGCAACGGCTAACGTAAAGACGCACGCTTATTTAGAATACAAGCCAATCAGCGTTGCTGGATCACCAGCACCGCCGCCACAAAGAAATACCTACGAGCCAGCTATTGCCGCAATCACTCAAGCCCGCATGGGCGCAAGTGAGGACATGAAAGCAACAACTGGCATTTATGATGCCGCACTAGGGGCTAGGTCAAACGAAACATCAGGCATTGCTATTCGTGGCCGTCAGGCTCAAGCCCAAACTTCCAACTACCATTTCAGTGACAATTTAATGCGCTCTATTCGCCACCTTGGGAAAATCATCATGTGCATGATCCCGAAAGTTTACGACACAGCTAGGATTGAAAGAATCATGGGCGAGGATGGATCAGAAGAGCTTGTTCATCTAAATAAAGAAGTCATTAAAAACGGCAAGCTTCAAATATTCGATGTTACCGTTGGTGAGTATGATGTGGCAGTTGAGACTGGGCCAAGCTTTGCGACTAAACGTCAAGAAGCTGTTGCTTCGATTATGGATTTTATCAGAGCTTATCCGCAAGCGGCGCAAGTCGTGGGGGATTTGTTAGTTAAGAACATGGACTGGCCTGAGGCTAAAGAGATTGCTGATCGCTTAAAGAAAACAATCCCAGCGCATTTATTAGGTGAAGGAAATGAACTGCCTCCGCAAGCTCAGGCGCAAATCGCACAAATGCAGCAATCTCTGCAAATCCTCCAAGGTCAACTTCAGGCCGCAACAATGAAAATTCAAACAAAAGAGCTAGAGATCAAATCTCGTGAGAGAATCGAGGCGGCGAAACTAGAAACTGATTTGATTAAAGAGCAAATGAAGATTTCTAGCGACTACAACTCTCTTGAAGTGCAACGACAAATCGCTGAGCTAAATGCGATTCAACATCAAGAGATGCTCGCAATCGAGCAAGCTCGTCAAGCTGAGCTGCAAAGACAAATCGAACAAGAACAAATGAATCAACAAAATTACGAAGCTGAAGGGCAAGAGATGTTTACGGACGCGCAAATGCCTCAAATGCCTTTTGGTTTTGATCCAAACAACAACCCTATCGGTGGGTTCACCGAGTAAAACCATAGGAGCTTAAATGCCTATTGATGACATTGTTTCTGAAGGATATTCAAACCTAGAGGCTGCACCAGAGGCAGCGAAGCCTAGTGTTGATACTAAGGAAACTAAAGAAGAAATCTCTGTGCCTGCGCCAGATGCAAGCAAAACCACTAAAGAGTCAGAGGCTTTAGAAAACGATAGTGACATGAACGATGATGATTCAAGCGATGACTCCACGGATGAAGAGTCGATTGATAATCAGTCTGGAAAGTCCAAGAAATCACGCGGTATCGAAAAAAGGATTAAGAAGCTAACGAAAGCTCAAGCTGAGCTTCGCGCTGAAAATCAATACCTTAAAGAGCAAGCAATGCGCTTTCAACAAATGCAGAGTCAACCTGCGCAAGTCTCTAGCGAGACACAAAAGACGCAAGCGAATTATGGTAATGATGGCAAACCTAATCCTGATGATTTTGAAACAAATGCGGATTATGTGGACGCTTTAACAGAGTGGCGCTTTGAGCAAGCAGATAAGGCTCGGGCGGCAAAAGCACAAGCTGAAGCTAGCAATAATGCTTTTAATGCAAGACTTCAAAAGCATGAGGGACGGGTAAACGAGTTAAAGGCTCAAGTGCAAGACTATGATCTTGTCTACAATGAGTTTATTAGCGAGCACCCGAACGTGAAAGTTAGCCAAGCGGTTGCTGACATGGTTTTGGAGTCGGATATTTCCGCTCACATCTCCTATGAGCTGTTTAAAAATCCAGATCTTTTAATCAATTTATCTAAGATGAACGAGACCCAAGCGGCTCGCGAGATTGGAAAAATTGAGAGTCGTTTAGAGCGCACAATCGAAGAGCGTAAAAAACAAACAAAAACAATAACTAAATCTAATGCTCCGGCACCGTTAGGCATCATCAACTCATCTAATGCGGGGGCTGCAATTCAAAAAAGCCTCAATGAGATGACGGCAGATGAATACATTGCCTATAGGGCTGAGCAAAGAAAAAGATAAGGATTAAATCATGGCAAACGCTATTAACACAGGCGATATTATCGCAAAAGAAGCACTAGCGATTATTGAAAATCAGCTAGTAATTTCAAAAAACATCAACCGCGAATACAAAAAAGAGTGGGATAAGAAACGTGATTTCTCTATCGGAGATCAAATCACAGTAACTAAACCAGCTCGTTTTGTTGGTCGTAATGGTAAAACTGCGTCAATCGAAGACTACAAAGAGGAACCAGTTACTATCAAGCTAGATAAGCAAATCGGTGTCGATGTTTCTTTCGACTCAGCCGAGCTTGTAACTGATTTTAACATCGATCATTTCTCTGAAAAAGTATTGAAGCCACAAGTTTCTTTCCTTGCTAATCAGATTGACCTTGAAGTTTCTAAGTTAGCTCTTAGCGTAGCAAATGCAGTCGGTACGCCTGGAACAACTCCAACGGCTCTTAAAACATACCTTCAAGCTGGTGCGAAGCTTTCAAACTTCGGTGCTCCAACTTCTGATCGCGGTATCGTTTTGAATCCTTTGGCACAAGTTGAAATTGTTGATGGTCTTAAAGGTCTTTTCAACTCTACAACTCAAATCAAGTCTCAATACGAAGATGGTGCAATGGGTAGAGCGGCTGGTTTTGACTGGGCAATGTCTCAATCAATCCACACTCACACAGTAGGACCTTTGGGTGGAACTCCGCTTGTTAATGGTGCAGCTCAAACTGGATCTTCACTTGTGACAGATGGTTGGACTGCGGCTGCGGCTTTACGTCTTAACAAAGGTGACGTTTTCACGATTGCGGATGTTTATGCGGTTAATCCGATCACTAAGCAATCAACTGGCGAATTACAGCAGTTTGTTGTAACTGAGAACGCGTCATCATCTGCGGCGGGTGCTGCGACTATCTCAATCTCGCCTGCAATCGTAACAACTGGCCCAACTAAAAACGTAAGTGCGGCGCCTGCTGATAATGCGGCAATCACTGTTTTGGGTGTGGCTAACACTGTTACTCCGATCAACCTTGCATACCACAAAGAGGCATTTGCTCTAGTAACTGCTGACCTTCCATTGCCAAAAGGTATGGAAATCGCAGGACGTGCAGCATCTCCTAAGACTGGTATCTCTGTTCGTTTCGTTCGTGGTTATGACATCAATTCAGATAAATTCATCTCTCGTTTAGATGTTTTATTTGGTTGCGCTGTTCTTCGCCAAGAATGGGCTTGCCGAGTTCAAGGTTAGTAAAAAGTTTGATGACTTTCCTAGTGGGGGCCTTGTGCCCTCGCTAGTTTTAAATTTGTTAAAACAAGATTAAAGAGAGGCGAAATGGAACAATATCCTAAGTGGATTTACCACAAAACTATCCCTGCAAAGATTGTCGAAACTAAAGAGGATCACGATGCGCAAGGGCCAGAGTGGAAAGAAACACCTTTTGTTATCAGTGAAGAACAGATCGCGGCGTCCGATGAACAGACGGCAGATAAAGCCGAAGGCGAACAAAGAAAAGCGCCAATTAAGGAAGCTGACTTCACAAAAATGAAAGTATCCGAGCTAAAAGCGTACTTGATTGAAAATGGCGTTGCGGCTGAGGAAGTCGATAGCCTAAAAAAAGATGAATTGATTGCTAAAATCGGGAGTCTATAAGTGAAGGTTAGAGATATTGTTCGAGGCGCTTTAGAGTTGTGCGGTGTGATTGCATCAAATGAAACTGCTAGTGCTGCCGATGGCGCTCTAGGTTTGCGCGTCTTGAACAATATGCTCAACTCATGGTCCGCAGAAAATCTTTCTCTTTATCAAACAAATAGAGAAGTAATTGAAATCAATGCAGGAATGCAGAGCTTAACCGTTGGGCCTACTGTGGGATCAACATTTGTATCTAGCAGGCCAATGAATATTGTCGGCGCATCATACGGCGAACTAACGAAAACTCCTATTTATGGGCCTGATACTTTTGGTGAAGATGATGAAGATACAGTGGGAATTGATGAATCACTAATCCCTATCCCTGGTGCTTTGATCGGATATGATTTAAAGGTTGATACTGAGTTCCCTTTAGAAATTATCGACCTTCAAAAATGGGTTTCTCTTTCGCAAAAATCTCTCACATCAAATGCGCCTAGCTATTTATTTGTTAAAGGAGGCGGGACTGATGAGACATTAAATCTTTATCCTGTCCCTGATCGCACGATTGGTTTAGTTATATACACACAAAATGCTTTAGGCTCTTTTGATTCTCTTGATGATGATCTTAATTTACCTCCGAGCTATATTGAGGCTCTGGAGTACAACTTAGCGCTAAGGCTTGCGCCACGATTCGGTCAAAGCGTTGATGCATTGCTATTTGATGAAGCCTCTAGGCTAAAAGGCATTTTGAAATCTAAAAACAGCAAGTCTCCTAGAATGTTCTCAGATATATTTGCCGTTAAAAAATTCAACATCTTGTCGGGGGACTAATGAAATTTGATGGATTCATTGGACCTAGTTATGAATTAGACGCAAGAGAAGTTGACTGCCAACGTGCGGTTAATATTTATCCTGAAGTTGTTGAGTCTGGTAAAGGCAAAGATGGCATCGTTTCTTTCTTTAGGCCGACCGATGGAACTGAAGAGTTTATGACTGTGGGTTCTGGTCCTATCCGAATGATTCTTGAGGATAGAATTCCAAAAAATGATTCTCCAATTCAGGCTCTTAAAAGATATTTCATTGCTTCTGGCTCTGAGCTATTTGCACTTGAATACAGCAAGACATTTGTTTGGAATATCATTAAGCTTGGCGATTTAGAGACTGCGACAGGAAATTTTTCCGGAGTTTCAACAAGTAAAGATCCTCTGTTTTATCAGGCAATTTTTGCTGATGGAGTAGATGTTTATCAAGCTTACGCGATAAACACAGACGGGCTAATCACTCGATCGTTTGCAAAAAAGAGCGAGGAAGATCCAGAGGGTCCGACATTGATGGGGCCGCCAATCGGAACAACGGTTCTAGTTTGGATTGATGGATTTATAATTTCAATTATAGGCGGAACGGATCAGTTTTATGTCTCTTATTGGGGAAGTTTAAATACTGATGCATTGAGCTTTGCAAGCTCTGAAGGCGATCCAGATAAATTAGTTTCTGGAATCGCTCTAAATCGAAATTTATATCTAATGAACGAAGAGACTTTTGAAATATGGTCAAACACTGGAAATGCAGATTTTCCGTTTGAACGTATCTCAGGCGGCTTTATCGAAACAGGATTATGGGCTGAAAGGTCGCTTGCAAAAAATAATTCTACAATTTTTTGGCTCGGAAGAACAAAAACAGGTCGTGGAACTATTTACGCGACAAAAAGTGCTCAGCCTCAAAGAATTTCTACTCATGCAATCGAGCAAGCGATCTCGACTTACGCAAATCCAGAAAAAGCGACAGGATATTGTTACTCTCGAAATGGACATGATTTTTATGTCCTAAATTTCGCAGAGGCTACTTGGTGTTATGATCTTACAACAGGATTATGGCATGAAAAGGCTTATACAAATCCAACCACATTAGAGCTTGAAAGACATCGCGGAGATGTTTGTATTTTCAGCGATATTTTAGGCGATTCACTAATTGGTGATTACGAAACAGGCAAATTGCATCTCTACAATCCGAAGGTTTATAAGGATGCCGATTCATTCATAACTAGGATGCGGGTGTTTCCTCACATCTCTGCTTCTGGAAATAGATTGTTTTGCAATGAGCTTCGCATCGATATGAAAACAGGCGTTGGACTTCCAGGAGATGTTCAAGGAAGTGATCCTCAAATCATGCTCGACTGGTCCGATGATGGCGGGTATTCGTGGTCAAATGAGGCATTAGGATCATTAGGAGTATCGACAGGACCTATTGGTGATCGAAAAAGACGTGTTAAGTGGAATCGCCTTGGGTCTTATCGTGATCGCGTCTTTAGGGTAAAAGTAACTGATCCTGTTGAGACTATTTTCCTAAGTGCAGATATTGAAGTGAAAGTGGGGCGGTCGTGAGTACGAATAACCGCTTTATCGAGGGCTTGAGAATACCGATTGAAAATGAAGCTATTGAAGGAAAAGGCTTTGTTGTTGAATGGCTTAAGTTCTTTAAGAAACTTTTTGATATTAACAAAACATCGTCTGTTGAACTCTATTTTTCATTTTCAAATAATCTTGCGAATCAAGTAATTACAGGACTTCAGTTTGATTATACTAGAGTAAGTCAGGTGCATATTAATTATTTCATTCAAAGAGTGAGTTTTGATGATGGCCCAACAACTGGAATAGGCAAAGTAGAGTCAGGAATTTTATCAGTTTATTACAATCCTAGATCCAAAACTTGGTCAGCAACAAAAACAGTAACTAGTGGTGCGAATACAGCGGGTATTACTTTTTCAGTAAATGCAGATGGACAAGTTCTTCTCTCAAGCACAAATGAAAACGGTGCATGGACTTCAGGATCAATTTCTAAAATGTCTTATAATTATAAAACTATCGAGGCGAAATTTGTAAATCAGCCTCTAGGTTGGGGTTTATGAAATCACTATACGGTCAATATATCAAAGAGCGCGAAGGGTTTGAAATTCTTGAAGATGAAAACGGTTTTGCTACTTATAAAATAAGCGGCAAAGAATGCTATATCAGAGATATTTTCGTTAAACCAGAGTTTAGGAAAATGAACTTGGCTTCAAAGTATGCAGATGAAATTGCAGAAATCGCAAAAAAACTAGGATGTACTCATCTTAGTGGAACCGTAGCGCCAATGGCGAATGGATCAACTCAAAGTATTCAGGTTTTGTTGGGTTATGGTTTTAAACTTTTAAGTTCTGATAATCAAAAAATTGTATTTATTAAGGAGATTGCGTAATGGGTGATGTATGGTCGGACATAACAGGTCAAACAGCTAGTAAAAATGCTCAAAAATCTCAAACTGCTGCCACAAATAACGCTAATCAGGCACTAACAAGTTCGTATAATTCACAAGTTTCCTATTTAAATCCTTATGCGGGTGCTGGTTCTGCAGCTTTAGATCAACTTGCAGGTGGCAATATTGGTTCTAATTATCAACAAAGTGCTGGTTATCAAGCTCAAATGGAAGCTGGTCAGAATGCAATCAATAATCAAATGGCAGCAAGAGGAATGGGAAATTCCGGTGCTGCACTAAAAGCATTGACTAGCTACTCTCAAGATTTAGCAGATCAAGATTATCAGCAATATTATCAAAATGAATCTAATAGACTAAGTCAACTTGCAGGCATGGGGCAAAATGCTGCGAATAACTTGGCTAGTGCAGCTGGTTCTTATGGTTCAAATCTTTCTAACAATTATATGGGCCTTGGAAATGCATCAGCTGCAGCTCAAATCGGACAATATAACCAAATGGCGGGACTTGCCACTGAAGGTTTTAAAGGTGGCGCTACGGCTTTAGCTTTTTCCGATGAACGACTTAAAACAAATGTTTCAGTGATTGATTCAAAAGAAATTAAAGAATTTAGAAAAAATCTTACTCCATATCTTTTTGAATACATCTCAAAGGAGCATGGCGAAGGTCAGTGGGCGGGAGTTATGGCCCAAGATTTAGAAAAATCTAAACTAGGCAAGCTTGTTGTTCTTGAAGATAAAGACGGCAATAAGCAAATCGACATTAAAAAAGCAGTTTCTCTTTTACTAGCGCTTCAAGCGGAGGTGGCATAATGACTGGCGTTGACCACACAATTTACTTTAAACAAGAGGTCCCTAAGTTTGGCACTGCAATTTTGAGTGGACTTACTCAAGGCATGAAAATGCGTGACCAAGTTGATAAAAGAAACTTTCAGCAGGCAGAAATGCAAAGATTAGATCAACTAAGAGCACATGAATCAGAGATTCAGAATGCTCTTAGTCAGTCCATTGTTAAAGGGGCAGATGGGTCTTCTTCTATTGATAATAAGATTTATCAAAGCAATATAGCAAATCTTGCTGGAAGTAATCCTCTTGCTGCTCAGAAATTGCAAGAGTTTAATCTAGGACTAGAGCAGCGACAAAGGGATACTCAGAAGTTTGAGGCAGATCAACAGCAGCGTGGTCTTGATAATCAGTTTAGACAAGCTCAAATGAGAAAGCTTAATGCTGAAACTAATCAGTTGATGCAAAAGCCTACAGATCCAATTTCAAAACTAACTGAAGCGGAAAAGACTGTAGATAAAACTTTCGGTAAAGATTATGTAGACTGGACATCGGGCGGACGTCAGAGCGCCTTGTCTGAGATTAATAAACTTGAAGGAGTCGTAGGTCGTCTTGGGGATAAAGTTACTACTGGCGGTCTAACAGGGATGCTCCCTGATAGATTAACATCAAATGATGTTTTAAGCGCTAGATCCGATGTGCAATCAACAGTAATGAATTCACTTCGAGCTATTCTAGGGGCGGCATTTACAGAAAAAGAAGGTGAAAGAGTAATTAGAAACACTTGGAATGAAGCTGATTCAACAGAGAATAATAAAGCAAGACTTCAGAGGCTTGTTGATAACTTAAAAGATCAGGCTGCTGCAAAAGATGCTCAATCTAATTATTACGAAGGAAATAGAACTCTCTCAGGATACAAGCCAGTTTCCGAGATAAATATGTCTCCTAGAGCTACTAAGCAAGATTCTGAAGCAGTTTCATGGGCAAAGAAAAATCCAAATGATCCAAGATCAGCAGCGATATTAAAAGCTAACGGATTTGGGGGCTAAATGGCATTTGATCCTGATGCATATTTAAAGCAAAAAACTGCACAATCTAAGTCCACTGGTTTTGACCCAGATACTTATCTTGAATCAAAAAGGGAAAAAGCATCTACCTTAGAATCTGCTGCAAGGGGTGCCGCTCAAGGTGTGTCGGGTGGCCTAGCAGACGAAATCTATGGCGGCATAAAAGCGATTGGCGATGATTTTAAGAAAATGTTTTCTGATGAACCAAAAGCTAAAGCTGTGCGCGATGAATTCGGGCGAGTAACGAATTTAGATGAAATCAACAAAGGCACTACTTACGAAAAATATAGAGATGAGTGGCGCGAAGGTGATCGGCTGGCTAATAAAGACAATCCAAAAACAGCATTTGTCGCTGAGCTAGTCGGTGGTATTGCTTCACCAATCAATAAAATTGCTAAAGGAAAAAGCGCTGCACAAGCTGGCTTGCGACTCGGTGGAGTTTATGGCTTCGGTAAATCAGAGGCAGAAGATTTAGGCGAAATTGCTGCTGACACAGCAATAGGTGCGGGGGCTGGTTTAGTTTTAGGCAAAGGCATTGAAAAAGGAATTGAAAAAGGTGCGCCGCTTGTAGGTAAAGGCATGAAATATGCGGGCGATAAAGTTGCAGCATTATCAAAAAAGATTGCTGATGCTACGATTGAATCTGGCCCTGCCGATAATGCTCAAGCTGTTATCGAGGCCACTAAGCGACTAGGTGCAAGTCCAACTCCTGCAATGCTCACTAAATCTCAACACGTTCAAATGCTAGAACAATCACTAGCAGATAGCCCTAGCTATTTCGGGAAGCGCATTTATGGGCAACGTCAAAAGGTCTTAGACGCAATCACGGATAAGACCGATGATGTTTTGCGCGAGGGTGCAGGCGAATCACCTTATCAAGTGGGTGAAGAGTTTAAAAGAGGAATGATCGGGAAATTGCATGAGCGCATTGATCCTGCAACGGCAACCTTTGATGAGATTCGAGCGATTTCAACACAAATGCCTGTCGGTGAGCGATCTATCAACTCTGTTTTAAATAATATTTCAAAAATTCCAGAGGTTCGTTTATCTGGTGGTGCAAACGTATCTAAATACACTGATATGATTTCAAGAGCGACGAGCGCAGATGATTTGCATAGAATTAGCTCAATGATAAACGCAGATGCAAGGGCTGCGCAAGGATCTGAAAAGCATTTGCTTGGATTGATAAACGATAAAGTAAAAAATCTTGCTGACAACTCGACCATGCGTGCAGCGATTAAAGTCGCAAAAGAAGGCGGGATGCGCGAGAACACTGGGAAGAAAATCGGGACTGAGATAGTTCAAGAACTGCGCGATGCAAGATCTGCTTATCGTGGGGCAGCTCAAGATTTTGGGGATGTGTCGCGAAATGCTAGAATCAAATTCAAAGGCCCTCAGACTTATGTTGATGATTTAGAGGCGATTGCTTCTGAGGATATTCAAAAGAAATTCTTTAACACAAAAGATATTTCGCAACTAAATGTTTTAAAGGAAAAATTCCCAGAGCAATTCGAGCTACTAAGACGCGGTGAGATTGGTAAAATTTCAAGCGCAATCGAGGGCATAGCTCAAGGCTCACGCGGCGAGACGCAAGTAAATAAGTTTCTAAATCAAGTGCGCAAATTATCGCCCGAAGCTCAAGACATGATTTTAGGACAAGGCAAATCGGTTGTTGACGATATTTCTACCGTCTACACTAACTTTCCTAAAAATCATAATCCTTCAGGCACCGCAAAAATGAATGCTCTTAATGAGATTCTAACCTCAAACATTAAAGACGCAGGGAAATACCTTTACTATAAAGGCGCCTCTTCAAATATGGCAGGCAAACTAGGCCAACGTGCAAGGGAAGTGGCGCAAATGTCTCCTGATGCAATCGCAATTAGCAATGCAACAAAAAGACTATCGGAGCCGCTTAATAGAATAGTCGTGCGCGGAGCAAGTGATATTCCTGCGACTGGCCCTGAGAGATGGATCAGTAAAGGGGCTGAAAGATTAACGGCTGAAGGAATTTCTCAAGAAGAAATTGAAAATTTACAATCAACTAAACAAGGCCGCGCTTTACTGATTGAAGCATCGGACGCGAAGCCCAATTCTAAAAGACTTGAATCTGTTTTGCGAAGATTAAGAACAGCAACAAGTCAAGGGGGCCAATAATGGCAGCAGCAGTTCCATTTATTATGCCTCAATGGTTCGATGATAACGGAAAGCCTTTAGCTGGCGGTAAACTCTGGGTTTACCTTGCTGGCACTAATGCTAAAGGAATTTCCTACACCGACTCAAGCGGGAGCGTTCCAAATACAAATCCTGTGATTTTGGATTCATCAGGTCGAGCAAGTGTGTGGCTTTCCCCTGGAAACTACAAGCTTGTGCTGATGACAAAGGATGATGTCGTATTGTGGACTAAAGACAAAGTTAAACCTGCCGACGGCGGCGGTGGTGGCATTGTAGATGCTGATTATGTCTTTGATGCATGGTCGGCAAGATTTGGTGAACAGTTCACTTCTACAGGCCTTATGAACACTTTAACAAAGATCATTAAGCCACAATACACAGCGCCAGCGATTTCTCTTTCTGGATCCTCAAATGTATTAAGAGAAAAAGGTGATTCGGTCGCAAGCGTGACGCTAACTGCAAGTGTGACTAAAAGATCTAATCAAATTGCTGAAGTTAGATTTTATCAAGGAGCTACGCTTTTAGGCACCAAGACTGGAACTATTCCAGACGGTGGGTCTGAGACTCAAAACTACTCGACTCCATTTTCTGATAATATTTCATTCACTGCACAAGTTGATGATATTCAAGTTGGTGATGATGGACCAACAACGGTCACATCTAACACGACAACTTACTCTTTTGTTTATCCATATTATGTCGGTGCGGGGGCTACGGCGCTAAATACAACAGGCATTAAGGCTCTTACTAAGAGAATCATTTCATCAACTGCCAGTAGACAAGAAGATATTGCGGCAACGGCTGGGCAAGTTTTCTATTTTGCATATCCTGCAAGCTATGGTGCTTTAACAAAAATCTTTGACGTTAATAATTTTGATACTTTGCCTGATTGGACATTAAGAACTGAAAATATCACTGGTCTTGATGGCAATCCAGTTTCGTATCGTATTTATGAATTTAAAAATCCTGTAGTGGCTGGAACATATCGCTACACATTTGTGAGGTAATAAGTGGGAATTGAGTTAGCATCTAGTTTTGATAGAAAAGCAGGGGTTCCATTAGATTCACTCTCCAGAGTCGCAAATATAGCAGCGAGAGATGCAATTCCAGCGCTAGTTCGATATGTCGGCATGGAAGTGACTGTTTTAGATGATGGAACGGGACTACAGAAAAAATACTGGCTGAAGTATGGGATTGATAACGCTGATTGGTCTGACGACGTAGGTGGCGGAGGCTCTGGATCAGGTGTGATTCAAGCTGCTGACATTGCAGCTAGAGATGCTATCGCGACCGATCAAAGACAAGAAGGATTGCTAGTTTATGTTTTTAGTGCAGGCACAGAGCCAAAGACTTTTCAATTAGTTGGAGGTATCTCAAATGCTCACTGGAAAGAAGTAGCTACTCAAGATTCAACTACTACTCTTAAGAACAAAGACATCGACGGCGGTACAGCTTCAAATACTAGCCGCTTAACTACCCCAAGATCTGCAACTATTGAGGCAGCGGCGGCACTGGTTAGAAAAAAAGCAACTCTGCTTTATAACGATTTTACAAATAAATTTCTTAAAGACAATGGCACTGATTTAAAATCAATCCCTGACTTCGGAGACGTAAATATCTTTGCGCAAGAAATTGCCGCTGACAATGTGATCGGTTCATGGACTCAAAATTTAAGCGGTATTACCGCAACTTTCACAAAGGGAACTGATTCAAGACTTGGAACTTGTTATAAATTAGACATTACGTCCGCAGCAAGTGGCACAGGTGGCACTTACACAGTTCGAAAAGACTTCTCTGTTCCAGAGGATGCTAGAGGATCTTATGTTGAACTTTCTTATGATTATGTCTCGACAGTTACCAAAACTGGAACTTGCATTATTCTTTATGATGTAACGAACTCAGTTGTAATTGTTCCTCAGACAGATATTCAAGCACAACCTGACCCAACGTCTTTGGTGACTAAGGGTTTTATTACTTTCTCTATTCCTTCAACTTGTGCAACTCTAAGAGTGTTCATTGGAAGAGCGGTAGATGCGAGTGCCATTGCAATCTCTAATCAGTATTTTTATTTTAATAATTTACAGCTTAAGAAAACATTTCAAAATATTGGTTCACCTAGTACAGCGGTAGTAAATACAGGAGTAACTACATGGGCGGCAGCGACTACAGCTCCCACTAAAGGAACAACAGTAAAAGATAAAGTGTTAATGTGGCGAGAAGGGCAGTTTGCTTGTGGTATCGTAGAGTATCAACAAAGTGCTGCTGGAAGTGCTGGCTCTGGATTATATTACCTAGATATTGCTTCCAACTTAGCTGTTATTGGTGCAAGTGAGATTGACACTAATTTGATTTCTACAAGCACACCTAGTGGAACTTTTGACGGTGGAACGTCTGTAGGGTTCGCATCATGGACTAGAAGTGCAGCTCTTAATGCTAAAGGTAACGTCGCAGTTTTTTCGGCAACTAGATTATCTTTCCACTATGTAGCTGGGAATGTTGATGGTACAGCAGGGACAGGACCTTTAAGTAACAGCACAACTTTTTTTGGCTACGCAACAGGCACTTTTTCGTGCTTCTTCAAAGTTCCAATTAAAGGTTGGTCATCTACTGCAAGATACGCTGACTATACTTTGAATCAGGATGTTAGTTTTGTTGGATTTAGAGCAGCCTCTACAGCAGCATCGCCAACTGTCAATGTGAAAGTAGATTCAGTTAAAGATACCGTCGGGGCTTGGGATGCTGTGAATGGAGAGTATGAGGTTAAGAGTGCTGGCGATACGGATATTGAAATGACTGCTCAGACATCGACTTCTGGTGGAGCTTTTGTTTATAAAAATGGAACAAATACGGGGTACTTCATTGGAGCGTCTTGGGGAGCTAACGGTGTCATAAGCGGGAGTGTAACAATTCCTAATTGTATTGTCGGAGATAAACTAAGCATAAGACTAAACGCATCTTTCAATCTAACAAACACATATCTATCCTTCTCTAAAAGAGCAACCTCCCAACAACTATTCACTCCTATTGCTCAAAGATATGTTGTTAAAACTTATCAATCAGGAACTTCTTGGTATGAGGTTTACAATGATGGATGGGTGAAGCAGGGTGATTATATTAACACTGGCACCGATTCATCTAGAGCAACAACTTTGGTTATTCCGATGAAAGATGCGAACTACGAGCCAAGGACAACAATAATCACGACATCAAACTCATCACCTACATGGGAAAAAGTTGGATTCAGTGCAATTTCATCAACACAAGTAACTCTATGGGCAGGTTCGGTGCTTACTAAAAAATGGTCAGTCGAAGGCTACGGAAACTCAGCCGCAGTAAAAGCTTTAGGTTCTAATCCAAATTATTAGGAATGATTATGGAAATAACTATATTAAATCAACTCGGTATTCACTTAGCAGAAATCATAAGGACACTCTTCATCATGGGTGTTCTTTGTATTCTTTTTGTTCGATATGCTTGGCCGCATCTAATGAAATTTTTTAGAAACATTTCTGATCTAAAAGATACTGTTAAAGATTTGCAGAAGTCTGTAGATGCAACAAATGGTCAAGCTAAGGAAGCTAAAGACGCTATCGTTAAAATGCAAAAATCAGTAGATACTTTAAGCCATACACTTCAAGAGCACATGGTTCAAACGGACGTGAGAATGCAACAGGGTGAAGACAGATTTTCTCAGCTAGATAAAAGATTAAGTATTTTAGAATCTAAAACAAACCATTAGGAGGGTTTAATATGGAAAAAGAAATCTCAAAAGGTGTGATCGCAAAATTAGAAAACGGTGTCGTGTCTGTTGAAGCAGATTTGAAAGTATTGGCGTTGCCAGTAATTGAAGACATTCAAAAAAAGATTGAATCAGGTGAAATTGATTTAATCAAAGGCACTGACTTAGATGCAACGGTAGCAAACAAAGTTCTTGAGCAATTGAAAAAAGTTTTAGCGGCATAGGGTCGCTAGGGGGGCGGGTGGGTCTTACTTTTTGACTAACGGTAGGTGATTCTGCCCACTCGCCTTTGTTTTAGGAGTTAATATGTTTAATAAATTTTTGACGATGTTGCTTAGTGCTTTTCTTGGCGCAATCGCCGACGAGTTAAAAAAGATAAAAAAAGAAAACGACGATTTAAAAGCTCGAAACAAAGCACTCACTCAAGAGCTCGCAGACAACAAAGCTCGCGCTGATAAGTATGAGAAAATCGTCAAAGATCAAAACGCAGGCCGCGATGATCGCAGGAGGGCTGAGGATGAGCTCATGGGATAAACACAAAATCAACTTTGCAATTATCATTTATATTTTTGCAGCTCTAATTTTTTCTGTTTTCGCGTTAGGATGCAAAAGCACCGAAGAAGTTTTAAGAGATGCACCTATTGAGTACATCTATGTCTTAGACATCAGACATGGAGTTTGCTCGCAGTTTAAAGTCATTAACAAGCGCACTCTGCAAGCAAAGCGAGTGGCGGAGTATGATATTCCCGTTTGTGATGGCTTTGTTGGATTGACTGCGCAGGATTTTTTGAATTTGAAAACGTATATTAAGAAGCTCGAAAACTCAGGTAAATAAATAAAACTCTATTTTTTCTCTCAAGTTTGGACGCGACTATCCCGATTAGAGATAACTGGACTTTCGTGGGGGAAAATTGGAATCAAATAAGCTTAGTCATCTAAAGATGATGATCCTTGTTGCATTAGTGGAAGTTGAAAAGCTTGAGTCAGATGCCCTATTAAAGCAGAAAAAGAAAAAGCCCCGCAAGTGCAGGGCGCATTTGAAATTAATTAAGGGTGGGGGTTAGTTATTTTGAAAACTTTTTTTCAAGCAGTTTCATCGATGTTGACGAAGGAGATACGGGAATTGGTTTGAATTGTGATAGTATTTTTTTAGACATGGTTAGCGGGATTGCATTTACTTTTTTAAATTCATCCGATAAATGCTTCATATCGTAATTCAAGCAAACGAGTATTTTTTTGGAAAACATTTTACAGACAGACTCAATCGCGGGTAATAAGTCAGTGTCTGATGAAAAAATATAAGCTTGATCATAATTGTTGTAAAAAGCATCTATAATTAAATCTGTAGCAATTCTAACATCAACGCCTTTTTCGACTGGGTATTTTTCTCCTTTAAACTGTCCGTAGAAAACTTTTATCCCTAAAACATCTTCGACATGGCGATAGAAAGCGTCGTCCCTGTGGTGTTTTGCTTGGTCTATTTCAGCAGGAAACCTCGCTCCATACATTTTGTATAGAATGTTCTTATTGTATTTCCCATTGTCGGTGATGAAGAGATCGGCGAGTTTTTTGTAGTCATAACCTAAAGCATCGA
Organism: Pseudobdellovibrionaceae bacterium; assembly: GCA_041987885.1. Taxonomy (GTDB): domain Bacteria; phylum Bdellovibrionota; class Bdellovibrionia; order Bdellovibrionales; family Bdellovibrionaceae; genus Bdellovibrio. The sequence goes on from JBHIVS010000001.1 coordinate 41,039, forward strand.
AACCTAGGCCTTCTAGGGTGTGAATCATATTTCTACTGTCGAAATAAGCGATCGCCTTAAGAATAATTGACCTCAAAAAAAAGTAAAGGGATATGACCTTTCGACCATATCCCCACCCTTTCAGCTATTAACATCAGGGCATGCACTGATAGTATATCGGACAATCGCAGCAACAAATCAACTTTTTTCATTATTCCATTATTTAGGCTAGGCTGAATCCCCTCAGGCGCGAATATAAAGGGTTTTAAGGTCGACAAAAAGTGTCAAATGCCTGAAAAAAGTGCAAATAAACTGTATCAACTTGAGCCGCCTAAGCTGCAAAAGTGCATGCTGATGGCGCCGGTACCGTCGATACTGACAGCGCCGCAGCAGCAGCAATTACCTAAACAACCAAGATAGCCATTTTTTGAATAGAAAGAGCGCAACAGAAAAGCCAAACAAGAAAGTCGCAATGAATAGCGGTATTGAATACTTCGGGTTATTGTCGGTTATAACTCTGCTCGATGAAATCTTTTTAACTGGTTTCTCTTCAGAATTATGCAGATTTTCTATCGATATATTTGAAATTCTACATTTTTCAAGAAGCTCTCTCTCAAGATGTGCTGGCCCTTTTAGGTATCCAGACTCACTAAAAATTAAGGTAGAATTTTTATTTTCTAAATACTTATCTGGATCGAATGTTTCCTTCCAAGTAGAGGGTTGATCAATGGGGTAAAGATCCCAATTAAATTCTCCAATTTGAATCTTTACATCTTTGAAGTTTTCATCAAAACAATTTTGAGCTTCTTTTATTACGTATTTATCGTAGGCCGTGATTGGCAGTCCGATAACTATAAATCCGATTCCAATTGTTACGATGAGACATTGAACTGATAAATAAAGCTTATACCCAACTGATTTAAATTTAGACTTCATGGGATACAAATCGGTTAATCGATACTAATCCTTAACCTGTTTTCTATTTTCTTTTTTCAAACTCAATAAATTTTGTGCTGATAACTTAATCATCTCAAGTTGAGACGAGTCTAGGCTATTTAAAAGAGACTGAATCTCTAGGATTAGGGAGGCGCGGTCGGTTCGAGGCTCATTGTGGGCAGAAATGGAAGAGCTATCAACAGCCCCTAATAAGTGATTAGGCGTAATTTTTAGGGTTTCACAAATCAAATTTAGCAATTCAACAGAAGGCTCGCGCTCATCTCTCATTAATTGATTGAGGTATGAAAGGCTTACTCCGAGCGCATCTGCGGCCTCTTTGTAAGTTTTATATCCTTGTTTTTTGATCTCAGATCTTAAGCGCGATCCGAAAACCTTAGTATTTTCCATTAATTATAAGCCTATACGCATATAGCGTCATTTTCTATAAGCCATGTGCGTATATTTGTTGATAAGTATATGCAAATAGCGTATATTTGTATGCAGAGGTAATAATGTTGGACGCAATTAAGAGACGTATTGAAGAGAGAGGACTGAAACATCGTTGGTTGGCTGACCAAATGGGTGTGCACCCGACAACATTGAGTCGGTTTTTGACTGGCAAAACTAATCTAAGCAATGCGGCTCTGAAGTCGCTACTTAGACAGTTGGATCTCGAAGCACTTATGAAGAGTGCTTAATTCATAGAGCTTTCGAGTTGGCGCTCGAAGGTTCCATTGAGTTAGCGATTTAACACACATTTCAAAAGTAATTCGTTACAACTTTTCAATTTGTAAAAGTTGCAGGCATTGCTTTGTCAAAAAGCTGAAGGGAGCTTTGAGATGAAAAAAACGTATGAAGTCACTTCTGATGATATTGATTCTCTCGAAAATTTGACTGTTGTTTTCGACACCTACGACGGAAGAACGGCCCTCATTCAAGAGATATACCTTTACTGCGACATGATGAGCGATTGGATCGACGTAACGATGCTAATGCTTCCAAAAGAAAAATTCATGGAGCGACTTATAGATGTTCTTGAGGATCATTTATTGAATCTCGCTTTTGAAAAACTTAATGAGGAGGCGGTGTAATGAGTAGCCTAGTTAAAATTCAAAACACAGAAGCTCTTATAAAAAAGCAAGCAAAGAATTTTGCCGATCTAGCGTCTACTCATAAAGCTGTAAACTTTAATCAAGAGGCGCACTTTGCTATGCAGGCGATTAAGGCAAATTCTTTTTTAGCTGACACGGCCTACAACAATCCCGACTCACTTATCAACGCAGTTTCAAATGTCGCGAGCGTTGGTTTATCTCTAAATCCAGCGCTCAAGCACGCCTACTTAGTGCCGCGAGATAAAAAAGTTTGCTTGGACTTTGGTTATAAAGGTCTTGTGCATCTGGCGATTGATTCGGGTGCGGTGGTCTTTGTTCAAGCTGAAATCGTCTATCAAAAAGATAATTTTATCCTAAAAGGCAGAGGGCAAGAGCCAATCCATGAGCGCAATCCATTTGCAAAGGATAGAGGCGAAATCGTCGGCGCGTACTGTGTGGCAAAACTAGCAAGCGGTGATTTTCTAGTTGAGACTATGAGTTTAGAAGAAATTTGCGCGATCAGAGACAAAACTCAAGCTTACAAGGCTTTCAAAGAGGGCAAAGTTAAGTCAGCAATCTGGGCCACTGACTTTGCTGAGATGGCAAAGAAAACAATTATCAGACGAGCCTCAAAGTCTTGGCCGATGTCAAATGCTAGTCGTGTCGAGCTTGCAACTAAGATTCAAGACGAGGGCGAAATGGCAATCGATGTTACTCCGATTGTTGATAGCGAAGTGCAAGAGACTGTAGAGCTTTCAAAGATTGATGAAATCAGGGAGCTAGTCATTGCACTTAATAAAGACGAAGCAAAGCTAGTCACTCATTGTGCCACTAAGTTTAGACGCAAAATCGAGTCACTAGATGAGTTGACACTAGTTGAGCAAGAGCAAGTTTTAATCATGCTTTACGATTTAGCTAAAAAACAAGAGGTCGCAGATGCTAACGCTTAATGATTACGCAAAACAGATTAAAACCTTCCAAGATAAATTCGGGAGCGATGTTATCTTAGGCGAGCAAGGATCAATCGCGTGGCTGCAATCGCGCTTAGGTGTGATTACGGCGAGCGAGGTCTCTGCGGCAGTTGCTAAAGTAGGCACAGAGACTAGGAATAATTATTTGTGCAAACTCGTCTCAGAAGTCGCGGCGGGGACAATCGAAGAAATCAATTCTAAATATATGGACTGGGGTAAAACTCACGAGCCAGCCGCAAGATCAAGTTATGAGTTTGCTAAAGACTGTGTGGTCGAGCAAGTCGGTTTCATTTTCAAAGATGATACCTTCCGCGAGGGCGCAAGTCTTGATGGCTTTATTCAGGGGCAAGATAAGATTTTAGAGATCAAGGTTCCTTACAATACTGCCAATTACATTAAGTTTTTAATCCAAGACAAAATCAAAGCTGAATATCAGTGGCAATATCAATATCAAATGAGAGTGACTGGCGCAGAGATCGCAGACTTTGTTCAATATGATCCGCGCATGACTGTTAGTCCTTTTAAAGTTTTAACGGTTGAAAGAGATGCTGAATATCAGGCGAAGTTTGATGAGCTTATTCCTGCTTTCATTGATGACATGGATAAGATGCTCGAAAAAATAGGCTTAACTTTTGGCTCTCAATGGCTCCGATTAAAGGCAGGTGAGTAATGAGCATCTGGTCAAGTCCACTAATTAGAGCGATCGAGTGCGGCGCTGCCTGCAAAGAGTGTGGCGAAATTATTACCGACAATCCAGAGGGCGAAACAATAACTTGCGATGAGTGCAAAGGAGAAAATGAGAAAGAAAATAGAAAAAGTAACATGGCAACATCGTTTTGATTTTTCAGCTATTTTAGAGTGCGAGCATTGTGGCCATAAGCAAGAATTAAAATCGGGATATGACGATGAATATTATCATTCAAAAGTTTTGCCTTCGATAACTTGCGAAAGCTGCAAAAAAGATCGCCAAGGCAATATTACGAATCAAAATTCTCAGGGCACCGTAAGTGTTTAATAAAATTTAAAAGAGGGTGAATAAATGCAAATCACACACAAACTAGAATGGATAGTATAATGCTTGGACGCGTCCGTTGGAGCGATGTGTATGCGGGCAATGGAATTATTCGCGGCGACGATGGGAATGAATATTACTTCGATATTTCAGTCATTAAGTTTCCTTATCGATCGGCAGATCTTCGCTCAGGTTGTCGTGTTTCATTTGCAGTCAACGAGCGAATCAGTGATTGCCCATGTGCTCATCAAGTAGTGTGGATTAAAGATAAAAATGTGGAGTTTGATGTGAAAAATATTTGTGGATTAAAAGAAAGTCAATTTGAGAAAATTTATTCTCTATATCGCAAGGACGTAAGTGTATTGCCAAAAACTGGTGGACACAGAGGGTTTAATATTTTTTGTCAGGCATATGACTACGAAAGTAGAGATCGTCTGTCTAAGATAACATTTGAAATTATTACGGATACCGCTCCTAGTGAGACTCAAATAGATAATGCACTTAGGGAAGAATTGATTCGCCGCTTAGAAGTAGCAAGTGGGGATTTTACGGACGCTGTTTTCGGTTACTTTAAGTCACAAAATAGAAAATATGTTGAGATGTTTAAGTCTGATATTTGTGACCTGTTAATCGAGAACTCAAAACTTTTTGAAAAAATCTTATTGGAAAATATCGATCACCCAGAGGTGAATGAGTTATTTCAGAGAATTCTAGATCATAACACATATCAAGCAGAGCAGGATCTATTGGTTGAAGCAGAGAGAGCATGTCGGCAGCAAGCCCAAGACAGAAGAATGCAGCAAGATTTAAAGACAGTTAAGAAGAAACGAACACCAAAACAAAAACTAAAAGAAGATGAGTTTGGAGAGTTGAAGATATGAAAAAATCTAAAAATTTAGCCGTCAAAGTAGGCGAGTACACAACAAAAGACGGTCAAACAAAAGGCCGCTATTTAAACGTCGGTTGCATTATGGAGGGCGATAAAGGCTCTTTTATATTGCTCAACAAAACTTTTAATCCGGCGGGCATTCAAGACGGAAAAGAATCAGTGATTATTTCCATGTTTGAAGAAAAACCGAAGGATGAAAACCCTGATGACTTCTTTTAGACGCTAACTCTAGGGAGATCCCTTTAAACCTCCCGATGAGAATCAGGCCCTTTACCCTTAGATGAGCCAATCAGAAAAGGGAGTTTGAATGAAGTGATCTTGTGGTGTCTCGAAAGATGGTGGGTTGTAATCCCTAAGTAATCGGCCATTGAGATCACTTCCTTGAGACTTTGCGCCGAACAAGTGCAAAACCGCAATAAACGTTCGGATAGTTGCGGAGGCGTCAGGAGTGGCCCTGAATAATACTCAAAGAGACGGACTAAGCGGGGTCTCTTTAATCAACCAAGGCTTAAACCTCGTTTAGGTTCGACAAAACGTGAGCTAGTGAATAGCTCAGAAATATAAGTCCCTGTGGCACCGAGGTTACGGTGCAGTTTGAAATCTCTCCCCATCGCCTAGGGTAGGTAGTAGCTAGGGGCGAGTGATCGCATGATGGGGGGAGATTTGAGGTTATTAGTGGGGGTGTTATGGCGATGAAGCGCAAGAAAAATACAGAAATAGAAAAGTTTATTTCAAGGTCTGAATTGATCGAGCTAAGAGGGTTGTCTTTAAAATTCATTCAATCTCACTTGAGAAATATTGAATACTCAATGGGATACCGAACTAAAAAATATAAACTTTCAGAAGTGGACGCGCTTTTAGAGCAAATGCGAGCAGGATAATTAAATGACTAACGACCGCGCAAGATATATCAAAATGAATGGGCATCTAGGGTTTTATCAAAATGCGGTTTCAAAAAGAATCCGATATATTAAAGTTCACAATGGAGTTACGGTAAGGCTTTCAACCAAAGCGACTAAAATCACGGATGCCAAAAAGATTGTCGATGAATATTTGATAAATCTTTTCTCTGAAAATCCTAAAAAAGACCTTTTAAAGAAAAAAGGCATTCAAAATCCATTGATCTCGAAAATTTGGAAAGAGCTTGTCGAGTCTAGATCCGTATCAAGGCAAGAAACTACTATTGAAGGGTATGATGTATCTTGGCGCATCGGCATTGAGCCTTTTTGGGGCAAGAAAACCGTTCTTGAACTCAATCCAAGAGTTATGAGTGAATACGAGAAATGGTATCTACAAAAACACAAAGAGCGTGTATTTTTTAATACCGGAAAGCACTTGGCGATGCTTATTCGCTATTGTCATCAAAACGGATATATTCAAAAAATAGTGCCCGTCCCTGATATTGACCTAATCATAAACACAAGAACTCAAAAAGAAAAAGTGGGCAGGGTATATACAGACGCTGAGTACAAAGCTTGTATTGCCCATGCTTTTAATCCCATGATCAAGGTAGCCCTAACTTGTTACCGACATCTTGGGATGCGCAAAATGGAGCTTTTATCATCAAAGATTGAGCACTGGGACTTGAAGAATAAAACCCTTAAGCTTTGGTCTGCCAAAAATAAGAAGTGGCGCACTGTTGTGATCCCAGATGTCGTTTTAGCGGCAATCAATGAATGGTTAGAAATTAGGCAAGATTCGATTTGGATGTTTCCTTCCGCAACAAATTCAGAAAAGCACGTCGTCTCTCAGGTCTTTGATGAGCAATGGACTAAGACAAAAATCGCCGCAGAAATAGAAAATGCAGATGTTGAAAACGCTGCAAGGATCCATGACTGGAGGCATACTTTTGCCACCATGACAGCTCGTGACGGATGGCCTCCGATAGCAGCTTGCTATGTTTTAGATATGTCTTTGCAGGAGTATCAAAATACCTATACTCACGTTTCGATGAAGGATATAATGAAGTTGATGATTAAGTCTTTCGGTGGTCAGAAATGACCATTTGGGCTTATCAACTTACAACTTTCTTACAACTTTTCCTTGTTGAAAATCTCAAGGGCTTGATTTTATTGTCTAAAATAGAAATATGTTTTAGGCCCTCCTCGCGCACCATTTCAAAGTGATTGTTCAAATTTTCAAAGACAAGTACGGTTAAAGTAAGCTATGGTACCCCCAAAATTGGGGATCTATAATGAATGTGCTTTTTGCTCTAATAATGTCTTGGATGTCTTTTGCTTCAGCTGCGGAGTCTATTGGAAGAGTCAATTGCTATACTTTAAATCGTCCCGTTAGCCATATGATTCATGCCGATATTATTGGAACGAGATCGGACAAAGAGTGGAAGGTTGAGTACGCCAATATCAATCTCACTTCCTATGATTGGAGCACCCATGTGGAAACTGCTCCGCTGAAAATTTGGCAAGCAGTTCCTAGTATGAATGACCGTAATTTTTCCGAACATTTTAAGAATCAAGAAGTAGAACTTGAGGCTTTTCATGATGATGCTGGGGCTATGTCTTTCATTTCTTATGAAGGAAAAGTGTATCAGCTAATTTGTGAAGTTGAGATCTATTAAACCTAAAATCAGGATTAAGTTGTTTTAGGTCTTTGGTGTAATAAGTGGTTTTTTCTCAATGTTATAGGGTGCCTAAACATTAATAACTCTGAATAATTCCTAATTATTTTTTAACTAAGGAAAAACTTTTTCAAATTCTTCAAAAACAATTGGCATTGTCTCATCAAAAATAAGGCCCTGCTTTACGAACTCTTCTTTATAAAATCTGATATGGGCTTGTTGCCAATATTTTAGAGTTCGATCGCCTTCTCCTTCGCGGTAAGCATTTTCTTCTGAAATCTTATTGAATTGAATAGTGCTGACTTTTGTAGTTTTGACGATACAAACTGCATTTCTATTCCAATCAGTGACAACAAAGATGCCGCCCACTGATGGAAGCGGGCTTCCTGTTTTTTCTAAAGACCAAAGGGCTTGAGCAGTTGCACGCTTGATGCCTTGATCTACTAAGAGAGCTAGTTCATTGGCTTCTTTTTCATTATTGGAAAATAAGTCGGCAATGATCTCTTTCGGTGCGGAAACACCTAGAGTCTGATGATAGTCTAGCCACATTTTTTTTACTGATTCTGTGAAGTCCATACATGTTTCATAGTTCAGGTTGAAGGAGGTGTCTATAAGAGAAATGTTTTTATCTTAAAATGAATATGGTTGTGTTGGAGACGAATAAAAATGATTCGATTTCCATTTCATTAAATGTTTTTAAATTTCCTGTTTTTGTATTCAGAATGAGACAGATTTTCTGATCTGGACTTGGGTGGGTGTTTTCATGGCCGATAGAGAATCCATGAAAACACAAAATATATCATCTTTGAAATCTCTTTTTTTATCTTCTGTCTTTCTTTTAGTTGGAGCTACCTCACAAGTTGCATTTGCGGATGAGACTTTTGAGTCGAACCCAACGGATGAAAATACCATTGAAGCCAATCTTTTAGGTCTTAATGAAGTAGCTATTGCTGGGGATAGTTGGGGACTCTTGGCTTGTATTTTTCATAGTGTTGATCGCGCCTTGGTACGTGAAAAAATGTTTGGTGTGATCACAAGTTTAAATTGTCCGTTAACGACGGATGCGGGTATGAGAGCTGAGCATTGGTCTGAATCTGATCAGAATAAAAGATTGTTAAAAAGTTTAAAGTCTAACAAGAAAATTCGTGTATTAATTTTAAGTCTTGGTGGTAATGACTTGATTAAGTATTGGAATAAGTCTTTAAGTCGCGATCAGGAACAAGTTCTTTTTGCCACGATTCGTGAACAGATTTCAGCTGAAATCCGTGAGTATCAAAAGATACGACCTGATTTAAAAATTGTTGTTTCTGGTTATGATTATCCTCGATTTACAGCGGATAATAAAATTTCTGCCTATCGCAAAGTTTATAAAAGATTTGGCGAGCCGACACCTTATGAATTGAATTCGATGATCGCGCGTTTTTCTAAGGAAATGACTAAATTGTCGGATGGTGGAAAATCAGTCGCATATATTCATCATTTAGGTGTTACAGAATACTATAGAGGACAGTCTGAAGTAGGTTTGAAGCCTTATCAGACTTTATCTCCGGATAAGATTTCTTCTAGGGATGCTCCGGCAAGAGTTGGTGGCGATCTTAGAATTTTAAATGGTTCCAAATCCATGGCGCGCATTAAAGTTGGCAGTCATGAGTTCGCTGTGGATGCCTTTCATTTGTCGCCGAAGGGGTACTATTATACGTCATTGCATACAGTTCGAATGTATATCAAAGACTGGTTACGTTAGTTCCTAGATAAAATAGTCAAAAATATATTGTGCTCAAATGCCTATAATTCCATGTGAAATTAGGTGTTTGGGCACTTTACTTTATTAAATATGTAAAAAAATAAAATATTTTTTATCCCTATTAACCCGTGGTTAAAGGTGGGGAGTCATATAGATAGAACGGGCAAGGATGCTGGTTCTAAAGAGTGATAAAGGGGAACTAGGATGGCTCCCAAAAGATCGCTCAGGAGGCCAAGGACGGCCAAAAAAGTAGAAACGAACTTCACAGTACAAATAGGAGCATAGGTACTACAAAGGGAGAAGGTTATGGAAGACCTAAGAGAAGTGATGGTGTTTTGTTTAGTTTACTCGGGGGTGATCATTTATACATTAGCTATGACAGTCAGACCTCCTGCAGTGGAGGATAACAAAGTGAAAGTTCAGATTAAATAAATTTAAATAGACCTAAGAATTCTAGGGAGGTTTGGTGGTTCCCTCGCTAGAGCTCTTAAAGGGGGAGGCAACTCCCCCTTATTTTTTAGTAAGATTGAACTTCAAGTTTTATATCTAAATTTCTAAGATCAATATGAGGACCCTTGTCGTGTTTGCTGATAACTAAATCTACCAATGCGGGCGATTTGGATAACAAATCAAAGATATCGACTTTTATTCCTTTAATTCCATATAAAGATTCTAAGTTAAGTGCAGGGATGTTCGGAGAATATCTTTCGCTAAATGTATTCGATCTATGCCAAGTTGTTTGGGTGCTCCATTTTAAGTTTAAGAGAGAACTATTTAAAATATAATTGAACTCCTGAGACTTAGTTTTAAGCTTTGCGGTTTTTCCAAGACTTAATTGAATAATCGATGTTTGAGAATAATCTTTAGAGTGTAGTTGAGTGTACTCTGGAAATAATTCTATTTTATGAATGTAGCTCGCTTGAAGAAAAGGAATAGAGCTTTCAGGAATTTTCACAGTCACAGACCCTTGGGCGTTAAGGATTGCAAGGTCTGACTCACTCAGCGAAATGATGTCGGATCTGTAAGAGGGCGTAATCATTCCAACCTGTGTACGAAGCTGTTCAAACAGGCTATTGATATTGCCAAGGTAAATAGATCGTAGAACCGAAAGTCTTTCTTCAAGAGATAGATTTTTTCCAGAAATTTTAAGAATTTCTTTTTTTAGCGCTTGAGAATCAAACGGAGAATTTATTTCTTTTTGATAAGCATATTCGTAGGCTCTTTTAATATTATTATATAAATAATCTAACTTTTCAAAACGTCGCTCTTGCAGATCCTCTAAGAAAATAAGGAGATCATTTGAGTAAATATCAGAATTCGCAAGAAAAAATTGGGAAGTTTTTTCTTGAAGTATTTTTGATTCTTGAATTCGTTGAGCGAGTTCGGCAAAGGAATCTGTTAATTGAGAAGTATTTTTATAGATTTCTGCTTTCAGATAAATATGCTCATTGAAAGTCGATTCAAAAGTTTTAAAAATAGGGTCCATTGCCTTTAAACGATTGAACTCCTGTTCAATTTCAGAAATAGGAACCGATTTTGATTTAAAGTCCTCGGAGGTTTTTTGAAGAGCTTCGTAAAGAGGTTTCAATTTTGCATAGGTTTCTTTGGCAAAATTCAGAGTTTCCTTAGAGACGTGCTTATAGTGTTCGAATTTAATTTTTTCGATTTCTTTAGGACTCGCATTTTCAGGAATTGTCGGATGACTGCGAATTAGATCATAGCTGTTGCCAGCGGTTTTCTTAAAATCATTATAACTTTTTTTAGATTGAGCCAAAGTTTCTTTATCTGTCAAAGAGTCTATGGATTTATAAATTTCCGAAGCAGATTCAATGTAATCGCCTAGGTTTTTATTTTCATCGACTTTTGTTAGCTGTTGAGCAAGGTTGCCGGCAATAGCCAAAGTCGGTTGATAGACTGGAATGATCTTCGTTAGAGAAACAACGGAGTTAATCATTTTTTTTAACTTATTCCATCTGTTTTT
>JBHIVS010000001.1:52229-52462 GCA_041987885.1 Pseudobdellovibrionaceae bacterium
GCGATATTTCCCTCGGCTTGGCGACGGAGTTGGGCTTCTAGTTCTAGCAGATGAGCATGAATTCTTTTTTCAGAGGACTCTAATAAATCAATATTAACCATCAGATTGGTGATTTGGTTTTCGATATTATTTTGGGATAAGAGATCTGCATAGATTTGTTGAGATAGGGAATCTAAGTTCGAGGCCGATTCCTTGAGAGATAAATCTTTTTTCTTTAAAATAGGAACAAGCAT
>JBHIVS010000002.1:0-42960 GCA_041987885.1 Pseudobdellovibrionaceae bacterium
TACGGTCTCTTGAACAGGTGTTAGATCGCCCTGCGAGCCACATTATCGCTTGTACAGCAAATGCCTTTAGTGAAGATATCGCAAAAAGCTTAGAGGCTGGTTGTAATTTGCATTTATCTAAGCCAATCAAAAAAGACACTTTATTAAAAGCTATTAGAACTATCGACTTCAAATTTAAAAAATTTGATTTTATTAATTAGACTTTAAGTCTCCAGTTTAATTCTTTTTCATCTAAAATGGTCGTTTTAGATAGCCCACCTTGCTCATCAATATTGTAATAAACTTGCAGGCCATCTGGATTTTCAGACCAGTGATAAATCATTCCAGCACACATTTTACAGGGCTTATGGGTCGAATACAGAACAGATCCTACTGGAAGCTTTTTTCCTGTTTCTCTAAAATATCTTTGAATTAAATTTATCTCAGCATGCAGAGTTTTATTTTTACTATTAGAGTTAACTCCGTAGCTTAATAATTTACCTTCAGCATCCACTAAAATCGCAGCTATATCTCTGTCATACTCATGTAGCACTTCTCCACGAGGCACTAAGGTCGACATATTTAAAACCGACTCCATATAATCTTCGCGATCTACAGGATGATTTTTTTCCAACCATAGTCCAACTTCTGAAAGAGAATTTAAATTTTCTTTATTCAGAAATTTAGTTTTAATCAAAAGGTCTTGAGAAATTCCGATTTCCACTGGTTCTTCATCAATAATTAATCCATGATCTCTGGCTTCGACATTTTCATTCACTCGTTTTGCAACGACCTTAATCATACCCTTGCACATTTCTGTGACAATCGCTGTGGTAAATAGTCTTTTACGTAAAATAAAAAAACTATGATCTACATACTCGTCAAAAAGCCCCTGCAACAATTTAACAATTGCCGAAGAAGGGGCTGACTTTGTTTTTGGATACAAAGAATAGAAAATTTTTCCCTGTGACTCGACCCAAGCTAGGTCAAAATCAGGTTTTTGGAGCTTAAAGGCTATTTGTTCGGATCTTTTTATGTCTTCCACGCAAGAAGTAATAGCATATAGCCGTAATATTGTCTAAATAGCAGATATGGATATGATAAAAAATAGGCTGGAAAAAAACTTTAAAAAACTCAAACCCTGGAGCCAAAGAAATTCTATTGAGGCTTTCCGCCTTTATGATCGAGATATCCCAGAGTATCCTTTTATCGTTGATATCTACAAAGACACCTATTTAGTCTATGATAAAGGTGATGGACGTGAACGTGACCAAGCCCATCTACTCCAAACAGTCGAAGCCCTAAAAGCTCTTTTTAAGGTTCCAGAAGAACAAATTGTCCTAAAAAGGCGTGAGCGCCAAGAAGGACTGAATCAATACGAAAAACTAGATTCAAAAAAGTCAATTTTTGCGGTGAAAGAACAACAGGCTCTTTTTAATGTAAATTTGAATGACTACCTTGATACAGGGCTGTTTTTAGATCACCGTCCAATGCGCCAAACTATTTATAAAACAGCCTCTGGAAAAAAATTTCTAAATCTATTTTGCTATACTGGCTCAGTCAGTGTTTTTGCCGCCTTAGGCGGTGCAAAAACAGTCAGCGTAGACATGTCACAGACTTATATAAAATGGGCCCAAGATAACTTCAGATTAAACAATATAGATCCTACCGAACACATTTTCGTGAATGAAAATGCCCTAGAATGGCTTCGAACAAATAAATACAGTCCTTATTTCGATATTATTTTTTTAGATCCTCCCACTTTTTCAAATTCGAAAAAAATGGAGGATCTTTTTGAGGTCGAAAAAGACCAAAACTTTCTTGTCGAAAGTTGTATGAAAATACTCGCTCCTGACGGCGTACTCTATTTTTCAAACAATAAGAGAAAATTCAAACTCTCTCCGGAAATTTTAGCCAAATATCAGGTAAAAGATATTGGTCTAGATACAATTCCTCAGGATTTCCACGATAAAAAAATACACAATTGCTTTGAAATCAGAGCGAAATAAATACATTCCAGCAGGTTTTATTACTTGGGGCCAAAAATACCTTGTCATAGCTGGCAAAAGGCCCTAAACCCATGCCTTTAAAATACAATAAAATTTTAGGTTTTTCCCTGTGGGAAAGTCTTTAATCTAAGTCTAAATCTATTTAAGACTTTATCGAAAATTTACCGCATATCGGAGGATGGAAAATTGAACGCATTAGGCCGTCATATTTTAGTAGAGTTCAGTGGTTGTAACGCTGAAGTGTTAAACGATGTCTCTAAAATTGAAAAGGCGATGATTGATGCCGCTCAAATTGCAGGGGCAACAGTTATCAACTCAACTTTCCACCATTTCTCTCCTTGGGGAGTCAGTGGCGTTGTTGTAATTCAAGAAAGCCATCTAGCTATCCATACTTGGCCTGAATACAGATACGCGGCTGTGGATCTTTTCACTTGCGGTGATTCTGTGGATCCTTGGGTTTCTTTTGAGCATTTGAAAAAAGCTTTCGAAGCAAATTATTCTGCTATCGAAATGAATCGTGGATCTCTGAGTGTTATCAAAAAGACAGATTTCAAGCCTGCTCACATGCGTGAAAAACCAACTTTCGATCTTTCAAAAGGTGTTCAAATCGAGCGTAATGTTTGGTTTACAGACAAAGATGAAAACCAAGCTCTATCATTGAGATACTCTGGCGATGTTCTTTTTGATGAAACAACTCCATTCCAACGTGTAAGAGTACTTGAGTCTTACTCACATGGTAAATTCTTGGCGATCAACAACATGGTTATGTGCACGGAAAGAGATGAATATCATTATCATGAAATGATCACTCATCCAGTGATGCAATCCCATGGAAACGCTAAAAATGTTCTAGTTATCGGCGGCGGTGACGGTGGAACAATTCGCGAAGTTTTAAAATACAACCAAGTCGACAAAGTTACGATGGTTGAAATTGACGAAGCTGTGATTAGGGCTTCTAAGCAATTCCTTCCACAAGTGGCTAGTGAATTTGGTAATCCAAAATTAAATCTTGTTATTGGCGATGGCATCCAATTCGTTAAAGATGCCGCAGCAAATACCTATGACATTATCATCGTTGATGGTTCTGACCCTGTTGGCCCTGCTGAAGGTCTTTTCACAGCTGAGTTTTATAACAACTGCAAAAAATCCCTTAAAGATGGTGGCTTGTTAATCACTCAAGGTGAATCTCCAATGTTCCATGAAGGTACTTTTGTGGCTCTTAACAAATGCCTTAAAGAAATTTACGGAGAAAAATCAGTTCACACGATGATTTTCCACGCAACGACATATCCATCTGGAATGTGGAGTTTGCAGGTAGCAGTTAAAGGTTCCAAAAACCCTGCTATTGAGTTCAATAAAGACGCAGCGGCTAAATTCTCTAAGGACCATGGTCTTAAGTACTATAATGAAGACCTGCACACAGCAGCCTTTATGCTTCCGACCTTTGTCAAAAACATGCTTGGAAATAACGCTTAATTGATAGACCGCCTCCTGTTTTCATTATAGTTTCATCTAGGAAACTCAAAAACAGGAGGCATTCATGTTCAAACTTCCAAATCTTCCGTATGCTAAAACTGACCTAGCTCCTCTTTTTAACGAAGAGCAAATGACTTATCACTACGACAAACATCACAAAGCATACATCGACAATCTTAACAAAATGATGGAAACAGATACTTCTCTTCAAGGTAAATCTCTTGAAGAAATCACTCTGACTTCATCTGGTGGCGTATTCAACAATGCGGCTCAAGCTTGGAATCACACATTTTTCTGGTTTGGCCTGACTCCAGCAGGAAAAGGTGGCCAACCTTCTGCTGAATTAACTGCTCAAATCAACAAAGATTTTGGTTCTATCGACGAACTAAAAGCTAAATTCATCGACGGTGGTGTTAAAACTTTCGGTTCTGGTTGGATCTGGTTATGTGTTGGTAACGACAGCAAGCTTTCTTTGGTGTCTACATCAAATGCAGCTGTTCCATTTACAAATAATGGCCCAGCACCTATTTTAACTGCTGACGTTTGGGAACATGCTTACTACGTTGATTATCGCAATCTACGCGCTAAGTACTTAGAAATTTTCTGGAACCATATTAACTGGAATTTCGTAAGCGAAAACTTTGCTTCTAAAAAAGTTAAAGACCTTACATCTTCAATGAAATAATTGAATTAGATTTCGGGTTACACAAACTAAGACCCCCACCTAAATTCTTCGGACAGTCCTCGCGGACGCCTCTGCCTTTGGCAGAGAGCTGCTGCGGAACTAGAATTTAGGTGGGGGTCTTAGTTTGTGAGCCGTCGATATCTGATACTGCTTGGTTGATCTGGTTTGATCACTTGTGGGATCAGTTTTTTCAATATTTTTTTATCTTTTTAAAAAATCTTATTTGTATTTTAATTCTTATTTTTCGAAGAATGTTGTTGAGATTAATAACAACGCGTTGTCGGTGTCGGGAGTATAGAACACTCCGACGGATGGACGGGAAATTAGTTTATTGGGTCTTAGCATTGACCATGCTATACCGCCGCCAGAATAAAGTTCTTCGTACGGAGACAATCCTGAACTGCGCAGTTTTCCGTAAGCCAGAGTCACCCATTTTTTATCTTCGAATTGATATTGCCAGTCCACTCCCCACTCGGTTTCACACTTTAAAGACCTAGCATAGGTCTGAGAACTTGAAGAATCTAAATGCCCGCACACGGTATTTAAAAAAGGTGATATTGTTACATTAGGCATATCCTCTGGGCGAGCATTAAAGCCTATATTTACCGATCGCAAAACTAAATCAGGCGTTTCTATAACCTGCCCATTACGAGTCACTTCAGATTGAAATCTATTTTCCGCATAGGTTGCGGACCAATCGATACGTTGGCCTCTATAAAAATTAACCTTACCCATAAAGTTCACACTGCCTGGAGCTGCAATATAAAACGAAGGGACTACCCCCGCTTCAAAGCGATCCATCAAACCAATACTCAAGGCATTGTTTAATATATTAGAGTTGATATTGGCTCCCCCTGCTCTTTGAAATCCAAATTTCCATTGGGGCAGAGTCCGCGCCGTCGTACTGACCAGAGGATTAAAGACAATTCTATTTTCTTGGATCTTTTTAGGAACAGGAACCAAATCCAAGCTTTGAGCCTGAGCTTTTAATCCAATACATAAAAATAGAAGTGTTAAAATGCGCATGCAGCTCTCTTTACAATTTAAATGCCACCCAAAAAACTCTGTCGAAGTTCCCTAGTTTCTCATTGGCTTTATAATAGAGTAACTGTCTAGGAATTGTTTTCAAGGACTTGTGACAAATTTGGAGACATTTTATCTGACATAGGGATTGCTCAATGGAGGACATCGACATTGGGGGCGTCACTATGAAACTATTTTTAAGCTCTTTCTTATTGTTCTGCTGTTTATTCACTGTGGAAGCTCTGCCACTGTCTACCAATCAAAAGGCTACAAAGGTAGTACTGTTGAAAATGCCATCGCAGCTTGTGTAAAAGGTGATTGGCATGAAAGCAATTACTCACAAATTGCTAGTTGTAACTAATGTCTAAATAAACTTAATTCGAGCTCAGTAAACAGACCTAACAATTCATCAGGCTCGTATCTGCTATTTTAATTACGCTTTGTCAGCCAACCCATTTGAAGACCATGAATATTCAAATCAGCTGCCCATGTATTGTAAAAACCTTATTAATTTCTAATACTTAATAATAATGCGACCTAAAACAAGACAACTTTGAAAATTATATAATTATATAAAAATAAATTAGTGTTTATTTTTATAATAGCTTAAATAAGTCTCCATGAAGAAAAATATCTCGCTTGCTGAAAAAATAGCTCTAATCGCAAAACACTCTGGTAAAAGCCAAGTGTCTATTGCCAATAAAGTTGAAATACCCGCAAGTCATATAAATCACTTTCTTAAGGGCAAGGGCGACATCCGATCGGACTTATTCATTCGCATCCTTAAGGAGCTAAATATCGATATTGAGGAAGTTATTACTTCAAAACTTTCCCAAATTGTTAACTCTTCAGAATCAGAAAATATTCAAACCGCAGGAGATGCCCTAGAAAAACTCCTGAAGATGATGGAAAAGCCCGAAAGAAAATCGGCAATCGATTATCTAGAAAAATATTCTAAGTTAGCAATAGGGCCTGAATCAAAACCATACACAAAAATTATTAAAACACTTATTTAATTAAGGAGAATGTTTTGGAACTTAAAAGCTTAAAGGCTCAACCCAATAAGTTACAAACGATCGATAAGATTCGTCGTAACTATAATTTTATGAAGTTCTCACTTCTACCAGGGCTTCATAACTTTAAAAATGACCTTCGTTGGATGGCTGAAAAAATCGATATCACCATAGAAGAGGCCTTTCATTTCCAAGAAGAACTAGTTACCAATGGTCTTTGGTTAAAACTAGATAATGGTAATATCATCGTAGCTGAAGAGTTTGAAAATTACTCTCCAGAAATAGATGACAATCAAAAAGTTTTAAACTTTTTAACTCTCAATGCAAATATAGCATCTCAAATATCTAACGATGGACCTTGTTGGTTTGAATACTCAACAGTTTCAACGACAACAGAACTTAGAAAGGAATTTTTAAATAAAATTAATGAAATTCATAAAGAATTTATTAAAAAATCAAAAAATGTTAAAGGCACAGAGCTTATTTCTTGGTCCCATATATTCCTTAATGCTCTAGATGCAAATGCGAAAACAGAGCAGGAGGTTCAGTAATGAAAAATCTATTACTTATAACTAGCATTCTTTTAGCCTCATTAACTTCGGCTGCATCAGGCAGTGGTGGTGGGATGAGCGGCGGTGGCTCTAGACCAGGACAGTCCTTCAAAATGGATAACCTTGGTAACCAATTTGACCTAGGCACAAAAGAATTAACTAACATAGATAATATCAATATCGAGAGTACTCAAATCGTATATCAATTGTCCCAAGAAAATGGCGTAGTTATATTTTCTGCGGGAGAATCTGATGGAAAAAAATGGAGCATTAAGAACATTAAGACTCTGGAAACCGAAATCAAAAAGAATCCTGCCTTAGAAAAAGCTCTTACTGAATCTATTCAGTTCAAAGAATGGATTCAACTTAACTCAAAATAAAAAACTAAAATCATAAAATAGTATTTGAGCCTCACTATATGTGGGGCTTTTTTTTTATTAATCATCACTATTAGAATAAAATAAAAACTAAAGTATGCACTTCATTTAATTTGGATAAATTCAACATTATACAAAACTATAATTTAAAATATCTTTATATAAAAACTTTCTATTTTTCATAATCGATAATTTTGTAACTATTTGATATTATTATTATTTTGTTTAAAACTCACCTACCTTGCCTTATAAGATTTCAAACGTAAATCTACAAACAGTAAAACTGTAAAAAACGAAAGAGGTGTCTTATGAATAAAAAAACAATCTTAAGCTTAGTATTAATTGCACAACTATATGGACAAATATCTTCGGCTAATGAAGTTGTCATCTCTGAACAAAGATTAAAAAAAATTTCTCAATCAGAGATCTTATTTTTACAAAAAAATGGCGCTCTCTATCTTGATGAGAACAAAGTAATTCTTAATCTTCAGAAATTAGATTCTCTGCTGCGAAATGAAAATAATGTCAAAATTTTAGCTGATCAAGCGGAGAACTCAGCCGCTAAATTTATTCCTTATGGATATACAATGGAAACAAGGACTCCTGAAGACTTAAGCGACTTGGTAAATTCTTTAAGTGCGAAGTTTGTTCCGTACGGAAATACTTAATGAGGACTCCCATGGATGCACTATCTTTTAAAAACTGGAGTTCTCTTATATCCGACACTTCATTTACGCTAAAGACATCCATGGGAACCGCTATTTGGATTGATGGAATAGAAACTCTCCATAGTTTAACAGTAAATTCATTTTTTAAATCAAAAGATCTATTAAGCCCACAAGAAGGCAAGGCATTTGATCTTCTAAAAAAGCTAAATACCTACACTTTTCCCCATGATAATTTCTGGGTTTCCGGTCATATTTCATTATTATTAAATTCTCCCTACTATTCAGCCATAAATACAAATTCATTCATAGGAAAAATTCAATATGAATTTACTCAGAACTCGACCGGAGAATTTGCCCCTTGGAATAGTAAAGTTACCCTTGGAACTAGTTTCTATTCAACATACGAAAACAAAATTAGGATACCTTTTTATACATTTAACCACGAAAATACTCATCTAAAATTCAAGCATTTCTATGCTGATCTACCTATATCCGATGATGATTTATATCAAATTTTAATCTTAATAGAATGGTATTGTATCTCTTTAGATCTTATTCTAGCTTATGATCTGCAAAAAAATAAAATGTTACATTTACTCAAAGAACTTTATAGAGTTCCTTATGAAAGGAACTCTATAAATATTTTTGAATCAAATTGCAATTCAGTTATTTCGATTAACTCATTTGCTTCTAAATTTAGGAATACTTTTTTAAACGAATCTAATCATCACGAAGTATTTCAATTAATTAGCGAAAAAACACTCGATGAGCATAGAGATTTTTGCAAAAAGAAACTAATTTATGAATGTCGTAAAAATAAATCAAATCTAAGATCTTCTGACGTTTTACATTTATTAAAAGACATGAAACACTTATCTTTAACAGAGATCATTTATAAACTTACTGGTGTTCAATATGAATAATTATTTTTTCGACAATTTTTCTTCTTTAATAAATCATCGATTCTCTGATGGGCTCATTGCATACCAGAAAGAAAATATCTTTTATTTAAAAACAAATAATCTTCTTACCACTTCCCTAAAGCATCTTCAAAATGAACTCTCGATTTATAAAACTCTACCAAAATCTCAACACATCTTATCTTTTTTAGGAACTCATGAAGATAGCAATAAAAGATCTTTTCTTATTTTTCCTTTTATTAAAGAAGACTTGACATCTTTCGTTGGCAAATTAGATGAAAAAAATCTCACAGAAAAAATTTTAATACCTATTTTAGAGTCACTTGCCCTAATTCACCAATCTGGTTTTATCCATGCAGACTTAAAGTTAGAAAATATCAGAGTAGACGATAAAAATGATTTTCATCCATATATATCTGACTTTGGAAAATCTTGTGCAGTTGATTATTTTTCTCCTAATCGTCTCAACTCTCTACCCCAGCACATTCCACCAGATATGACTATTGGCCCTCAATATGACATCTATTCTATAGGAGTTATGGTATATCAATTGCTTTTCGGATTTGATTTCATAAAAACCTATCAAATGTCTGGCCGTAATTTTAAAAATAATCCCGAATCATTCAAAATTAGCAGTTCTCTGCTAAACTTTATTAACAAATCTACAGAAATCTCCGCTCTCGAAAGATTCAAAACCTGCAAGGAAGCACTAGCATACTTAAGAAATGATTCAGCATCTACTAGTTCTCTTTCTGAGATCGAACCTTACAATATCGAATATAATTTTGAATTTTACTTAGAGTGCATGAGAGATATTTTTAAATCTAGCAATAGATCAACTCTCGAATTCGAAAACTTTGTCGGACCTTGGGGGGAGAAATACTATAATAGACTTCAAAAATGGAAAAGCACTGATGCACATGTTGTACATCTTATTTCCAATGGCGATTTAGTGGGAATTTGTGAAGCTTCTATAAATAGTAATTCTCAGGGTATTATTAGTTCAATTTATGTAAAACCATCTTATCGAGGCAAAGACTATGCTTCTTTGCTTGAGAAATCAGCCCTTATCTTTTTTAAGAAAAATAATATTAACACAGCTTATCTCAATGTAACCACTTCCAATACAAGAGCCATAAGTTTTTATAAAAAAAATCTGTGGCAAGAGTCTAATGTTCAGATATATGACGGAGCTGTACAGTTTAAGAAGGATATATAGGCATTCTTCTATGCACTTTATTAAAAAACATAATATAGAAAATAAGATAAAAAAATACCGTAATACCCATGAATTTGAAGACTTTATAAAAAATACTTCTCTTAACTAACTTTTTAGTTCCGCTTTGTCAGCCAGCCCATTTGAGGACCATTTTTTGGATTATCTTTACGCGTGAGCAAACTTTCAGCATCGACCCAACCATCGTTGTTTTTTCTCTGCCAGTCCTCACCCCAAGAATTATGAACCTTCAAAAGATCACGACAAGAACCATCGTTTTTACAAACCTTACGATATCCTGCAACCGCCACTGAATGAGTGCCTACACATTGGTTGCCACGATAATACGGGCATACTCCATCCAATACAAATGGAACACCTGTCTTTAAAACTTCTTTGGCCTTATTTATTAAATTTAAATATGAAACTTTTGTTTCTGGAGACTCAGGATACATTATAGTTTTGGGGTAACCAGTGAGTTCAATCCTCTGCTGGCAGGAATCAAAAATAGACGTATATAAAAACGTTTCAAACGTTCCCTGTACAAGACCGCCCTCAATTGCTTCAAGATCTGTTTTTGCACCCATTTCGTTAGTAACGATTTTCAAAATACAGTCAGTACATGCTCCGGCTTCCGTTTTACCCTTTTCATACTCTTTTTTTAATCGTCCTAAAATATTATCTACTGCTTTTCTATTATCGCCATATTTATTAGCAAACTGATCAAAAGGATAACATGATTCAACCTTTACTGAGCTGGAGTTCGAATGAGATAGATTTCTCAATGCAAATACTCCAGATCCACCCTCTGTAAGATTACTATGGACGGTTTCCTGTCCAGGGTTTTGATCAGATTTATCTGTATCTGACCATCTAACCATATCTACAGGAGAAATTTCTTGTTTTTGAGTAAGATTTTTACAGTTCAAATTATTTTGCTTACATTCCCAAGCCTGTGCTACCGCTTGACTACTAAATCCGAAACATATTCCCAATGAGTCCTGACTCCTTACTCTTGGCATATTGGATATTTCAGTCGCATCTTGTTTTTTTGTGTAATCGGAGGACACAGTCACAAAGGATGATTCGATCGCCGCAAAAACTATACTAGACAATAGTGTAGTAAAAAAAAATAGCCAATACTTCTTCATATTTTCTCTATCCCAATATTTGGAGTGTCTTATATACTTATTGTGTGCCGACAATATTAAAATGTCTATCAAACTTAGTTTTAGTTATCTCATTAGTCCTGATTTCTTCAGGATCTTATGCCGCCGTAGTAAAAAAACATGGAGCAATTTTTGTAAAAAACAACTCGCGAAACACCCTGATCTATAATAGTAAAAAAAATATATACACAATCAACGAAAAAGAACGCAATCTAACTATTCTTCCTCATACATCAAATCAATCACGCTTTTATTATAATGTAGAAAATAAAACAAAAAGCTATACCATTTCAGGAATTATCGAAAATAGTAACGGACAAATAATCAAAATAGGATTCTTAAGTTACTTCAAAAAAAATCGCTACAATGTAAATGAATGTAATTCGAAAATTAGTACGGATTATTTAGAAAAAATATCATCTATCCAACCAGCAGTTTTTACACAAGACAATATTTCAGAAGAATGCAAATCCATACTATTAAGAGATGGCAAAAGTAAATTGGAAAAATCATTCACTAATTTTTTAAATCCAAATAAATCTTTTCTATTTCAATGTTTAAAAGAACCAAAAAATAGAGCTATTATTGATGATAAAACCTCTTTATCTATCGACGTAAATAACTTTCTCGCGAAGTTCTATCAAGAGCACCAGCAACTGATGGAAGGCAAATCTGGATTTAAAGTTAGCTGTGCCGCTGATGATTCAGCTAAATACACGGCAAAATATGATGAGAAAAAAAAAGAAATTGTATTTCCTGTTTCAAATAGAAGATTAAAGGAAACTGCCGGATGCGATAGCCTAGAATACGATATAACCCACGAGTTCGCACACCACAGTGGAATTAAAGCTGAATCAGCTATTGACGAACTTATGTCTATTTGTTCAAAAGGTAGTGGCTCTGAAGAAATTAATAAATGTTTGGCAAAAACCGATATAAAAGATGGTTCGCCTGCCGCAATAATGCAAGAGATTGAAGAAAGTATAGCAGCTGAATCCAGAAAAGACCGCGCAGAAACCCAAAAGAAACTGCAAGAATCTGCTCCGGCTAAGTTAGAAACAATTAGTAAAACAGAATCTATAGAATTAGCAAAACTAGCGGACAACTCAAAATACACTGATTATAATGATGCCCCAAAAGCCGAAGCTCAAAAAATTGAACAGAAGCTAGAACCAATTGCTGTTAAAATGGAACAAAATTTAGCGAATGTTTCCAAAAGCGTCGATTCAGCTTTAGGGATTGCCTCAGAAACAGCTTATGCTGAATCTAATGATTCTTCCGAACTTGCATCCTCTTCGCGAGGCTCTTATACGACATCAAATTATGCAGGAACAAGTTCATCAAGCTCTGGATCAGACTCTTCCTTCAGTAAAAGAGAAGCTGGATCTGCGAATATCAGAACTACAAGCAATCGTAATCCAGCCTCATTTTCAAAATTAAAAATGAATGGAAATACACAGGAATACGTTGTTGAAGAAATTTTAGCTGATAAATATGGCCTGTCTAAATCAGAAGTTCAAAAAATTTCCAATGATATTCGCTCAAGAAACCCAAGAGGAAATGCACCTTCAGCAAATCTTGCTGGAAATAATTCAAATGAAATATCCTCTTCTTCTGCTGGTTCAAGCGCACCCGAAAGCCCTGCCATTGGAGCAACAGGTGGCTCATCAGGAATCGGTAGCTTAGGCGGAGGCGTAAACACGCAAAGAACAGCCGCAAGACCAAGGGGGAATAGTACGGGAGGAAGTTCTGCAAGATCTCCTTCCAGCACAGCTTCACCAGTATCTGGAGACGAAGTTGTTGGCTTAGATTATAGAAACGTAAAAACTCGATACAGAGATCAAGAATTCGTTAACGAAATCACAAATAGTAATATCCGTATCCTTATTCCAAGCCTAAAAAAACGGATTGGTTCTACTGAAAAAGATGCCACTATCTATGTTGATACTGGAACATCGCTATTAAGAAAAAAGTAACCTAAATTAAAAAATTTTTGGATTAAAGATAATTTCCTGCTTTAGCAGCATCAAAATACATTTTAAAACGCTTATCATTTTGATAACGTCTCCAAATTTCCTTAACAACTTCACTATATTTTTGATATCCCAGTAGACTATCAAAACTTAGTCCTGAGCTTTCTACCCATTCATTAAGTGTCTGCATAATCGAAAGTTTCAGCTCAGGCATCTCGCCGTTAGGAATACCCATTTCGATAAAAGTAAATAATCCACCAAATTCAAGACAAGCACTCACTTCTTCATCAGACTCTTGCACTCCTTCTTTATGACACCAACTCCAGCACCACGAAAACTTTAGCGCCAACTCTATTGGATTATCACCGTCGATAAGATTTTTTAAAATTTCCTTCTTATTTTCCTTAAAAACATCAAAATATAGATTTAAAGGATTATCATTTATGACATCTCCTTTTTTATCTACTTTTGTTTTGATAAAGTTAACTATAAAAAATATTTCATTTTTATTATCCATGTATATTCCTAAAACAAAATAATAATGTTTTTAATCCCTTTTTTCATTGCAGACGGTGCTACTATAAACTCAATCCCAGCTTTCCTACTAGCATTTCCAATTATTTGAGAAAAAAAATAGTGTCCATTCATTTTACTATTGGTAAGTATTTCCTCACTTAATCCGAAATTTTTAATGGTATCTAAATTTGTTAAATCTAATCCTTTAGATAAAGAAACATTTTTTTCCGCATAGATTATACTATTTGGACTCTTAGCCATCCCTAATTCTCTTACAATATTATTTCGCACACTTGGAGATGATGAACCGCCCAACGTAGTATATAGTGCAAAATCTCCCTCTGGCCCTCCAATAGAGTATCTTCCATCAGCATATATCATACCCTTATGATGTCTAAATACATCATCTGGAGTATTTCTAATTATTTTCCCATTAACTTCGACGGATTCCAAAACGCCTCGAGAAACTGGTCCATCAAATTTAACAGGAGTGATTTTCGCCAGGGCTGCCTCAATCTGAATATAAGCCTTCGCAATTTTTTCAGCATCTCCTGATTTTGTCAGATATCTTGTTCGAGAACCATTCGCCAGAGCTTTTCCCAAAAATTCTTTCGCATTTTCTCTTCCCGCTCTCGAAAGATCTCTCATGACTTTAACAGTTTCAATTGCGGCTTTTGGGCTCCTAAAAGAAAGCCCAACTAACCCTACCGTTCTCGCTCCCACAAGATCTTGAGTGACCTGTCTCGTACCATCTAGAGCTTTTAGCCCCAATCTGGAGGCTACATTCGCTACGCGAGATGACTGCTCAGATACCTTAAGGATCTTAGCTCCATTCTTAACTACACTAGCCGACCCTTGAGTTACCAATGTTGTTAATACGGTTCCCATAAGATCACCAAGAACCTCACCCCTCTCCTCTGCTGTACCTGTTCCTAAGGTTTTAGCTTGCTGTAAAGTATGAATCAGCAAGGTTTCAGCAACACTTGGTAATGACTGAATAAAGGTTCCCGCTATCTCTAGTCCTTCATTTGGATCGTTAATTAAAGTATTCCCGTAATTAACCAAGACTCCAGCCATCATAGGAATAGATTGTGCCGTCTGGACTAAATTGTTTACTAAACCTCTCGATACACCTCTAGTTAAATCTATTAAAGAATCAGCAACTGCCAATAGTGCATATCCGGACTCTTTTTGCCCCTTTGCAAAATAGTCATCAACAGCTCTAATAGAATTAGCACCCATTAAATAAGAGGCAACTCCACTGTCCGTAGCATTTTGTAAGCCTCCAGATTCAATCCATGTTAACTGAGCTTTATTAATAATATTGCGAAGAGCCTGTCCCTCTGGAGTATTGCGATTCGTAGCAAATTTAGATTTATCAAATAAAGAATTTCTATTTTGATTAATAGAAGATGTTTGAAAAATTCCATCAGAAAAATATGGGTAAAGGTTTTTATCTGCCTCAGATCTGAGGTTACGATTTCGTTGATTAAGTAATGTTTTCGCACTCTCAATCGCAGCACGAATTTTACCATCATTTATAGATTTTTTAAATTCTTTATAGGAATTATTTAAAGCAGTTTCGGTCAAATCATACTGTTTAAAGCTGTATGGACTATTATAACTTTTTAAGTAATCCTGATAGTCTTTATTCTGTTGATAAAAAGAGGGATCTGAAAGGCTTGCTGAAATTCCAGAATTCAAAACTGAAGATTGAATTTTACTAATTGCATCTCTTTTTTTGGCAATTTCATCTAAACCGTCAGCAACATGCGCCGTCTTCTTTAAGACTTCTTTATAAGATTTTTGCAAAGCCTCACTTACTGCGGCTATCTGATTCATACTTTGAATTGCACCACTAATTGCTAGAGTGACTTGAGGCAAGTAATTCTCGACTCCGTTATAACCAGAACCTCCATGGTATAATTGCGAATTTGGAGATAAATCTATACGAGATACCGTAGCCGGATCTATATCACTAATATTTCCACTTTTAGAGTTCGCCGAAATACTTGAAAAAGCTATTCTAGAAGGATCACGTCCTCCTTTATCAATAGTTTGAGCTGCATAAAAATGACCGTCTCGTTGAACCAAAACATTTTTTGTTATATATTCTTGTTTTTTAGAATATATGCATTTCCCAGTTTCAGTACAGGTCCAATATTGAACTGAAGTAACAGATATACCGTTAACTTCTTTTGTTTCAGTATTAGAGCCAACAGAATTTCCTGCCGGCAAGTTCTTTGCGAGAGCTTCTAATACTCTTTGTTCTTCACTTTGAGCAAATGCAATATTAGCAAACAGCTGAATCCACAAATAAATAACAGCGGTAAAAAAACGAATCGTTTTTTTATAATTTTGCATAAAAATTACCTAGTGATTTTACAGATATACCTAAACTTTGAACGTTTTTATTTAAATATACTTTGGATGAAAATACATCGTATCGTTTTTGAAAATCCACAAAAGACTTTCTAGCTTGAAAAACATCTTCTTTTCCAAAAATCACAAGAATCGATTTGTTAAGTATTTGAAAATATTCTTTTCTAAAAGAAATAAATTCATTTTCAAATTTTCTTTCATTTTCCAAAAAGCGTTCTTCTTGCGCCCATTTACTATTCTTAGCTTTTTGCACTTCCACAATAAACAACTGAACTCGCTGCGCTAAGGTGCTCATCAAGCTATCTACAGCATTTAGATTTAAAGAGTCTAATCCTGCTGAAACTTCATTCCAATAATTTATTAGATAATCAAGAATTTCATCTGAATGTAAATCTACTAATAAATCCTGTGGATATTTCTCACTAAAACTCTTCAAATCATTGAGAGCTCTTTCTAATTTACTATTATCTTCTAATGAATCAGGATCATATTGAGCCCGAGAATATTTAGACTTTAAAATATTTCCATTTTTTAAACATGGAGAGCTTTCTTGTGACTCTAAAATAGATATACATAAGCCACTTCGATTTAATTGAATAAGTTGTACTAAATTTCTAGATTCTTGTATTTCCAAACTTTCTTTTTTTAATTGAGCTCTTAAAGAACGACTATTTCTCACTTCATCCTCTAACGACAATCTCGTTTTTTCTGAATAAGAAAATAGCTTTAATTTCTTTTGAACTCTACTGAAACGATTGCCTATTTCAGAACAGTATTGTTTATAGTATTTCGCGATATCTTTATCATCAGCAGATTTAAGCATCAGATCTACTTTTGCTTGGACAATCTCTTTTTCCAGCATCATTTGCTCATGCGCCGAAATGGCATATAATACGACTGCGGCAGCTAAGCTTGCTCCTAAAAGATAAGGTGCGGCGGCGGCAGCCATTGCAACACCAGCTCCAGAGGCTCCAGATGAGGCTAAACTCCAGGCTAATCCAGTTGTTCCATAAAGAACTTGCGCTCCTTTTTCTCTGTCTTCACTTTTTGCATCAACTGTTAAGCTGGAACTGGCTACATTTACTCCGCCTACATTACCGGGAACTGACCTTGCTCCAGATCCAACATCTGATCCATATCCAACTCCAAAATTAAAACTATATTGTGCGTCCGGAATTCTTGGCAAAATCGGTAGCGTTTTAGTCAAGCCATTTTCGCTTCGACCCATTTTACAAATATTATTAAATCTATTGAATATTAACTCAAAAGAACGAACAGCTTGTTCTCTATCATATACCATTTGCTGCGCTTCAAAAGACTGACGAAATCTGTCTCTTACTAAAGTTCTATATGACTTTATTATTTCACCTAAAGAATCCGTATCCATTTTTTGAACAGAGTTCGCTTTATCAATTTGTTTTATAATATTTTTCTCTAGAGTCCTAAAACTCTCAATTACATCTAGTGTAGACTTATTTTTAAAAATTTCATTTTTAGAAATATCTAAAATAAGAGAGTCAATATCTCTCTGAACTAAACTCACAGCTGTCTGTTTTGCATATTCATGAGTTCTATTAATAGCTTTTTGAGCTTCTTCTCTCGGGCCGGAAAATGCCGTTAATGGATTTAATATCATCGTAGATATGACTAAATAACGTACCAACATATTAGAATCCTCCTAAACCTAGGCATCCATTTACTGAATTTTCCAGGTTAAGAACTTCTTTACTCATAAAAGTTTCTCTTAATTTATCAAAGTACGGAATATCTACGGGTTGAGAAAAAATATTAATTTGATTATTTAAAAGACTCATCATTTGATTCATTATTAAATCTTGATCATCATTTCCTTCGATACTAAATAGACGTACAGAAGAAATCATTAGGTCTCCGACCTTTTTTTGACGATTCTTTAGATCTTTTAGATCAGAAAACAGTGGCATTAAATCAACTTTTTCTATTCTATTCTTTTTAAAAGACATCAATGCTTTGACAAAATTTTTGATAAATTCACTTTCTAATAATGACCCTTCCTTAAGTTGAGCCATGATAGTCCCTTGTGTGTTACCAACAGCACCTATACCATTAAAAGTCTTGATCATTCTGTTCATGTCTACATATGCAACATTCAGAGGGGTCTTATCCATAATTCCCGAAGACGTAAGAAGTTGATAAGAACGTTGCAACATTTTTGATAAATTTTTATCAGCAACAATATCAGAAGGGGTTTTGCCTTGTTTTTGGAGGTCATCAACTTCTTTCAACATGGTTTCAAAACCATCATAACTATAGCTCATCATCATTTTCATAGACCGACTTAGCCAAAACCCTGCAGCTCGTAGCCCCAAAACTTTTTGCTTATCACCCGTAAATGCAGATTTAACTTCAACGTCTTGACAGTACTCTTGCATATCCACAAGCATTGCCTTCGCAAGTTGATATGATGCAAGCGCAGCAGCCGTTTTTATCGACATGCCATCTGGTTTAAAATTCGAATCTCGACTTTTCGAATATGAATGAGGATAAACATTATTAGCAATCGCGAATAATTCATCAGTCATTCGTTTTATTTGAAGTATTGATAAACTTTTTATATATAATCTCAAATCTTGATTAAGGCTTAAAATTGTCAATGAATTTTCAATAAACTTAGCTGCAATATCTGAATCCGCTATTTTATAAAATTTCCCAGTTATCAAACTTTCTCTAAAAGAACTAAAATCTTTTTCACTAAAAACAAGATTAGAAATTGGCGTGAATGATATTTTTAGAGATCCCAAAAACTTAGCTCCATAGACATTCTCAGGAATTTGAATTTCCTGCTCTATAATTTGTCCAGGATAAACCCATAAAACTGCACCATCCAGGGCTCCCTTATCGTATTCACTATTTAAAGATGATGTTATTGCCTTGTAATCGTTCAGCAAACCTTTACCCTCTGAACGAGACACACTAATTGCCCAAATATTATCTGGTACTTTATATTGAACTTTAATGCTGCCCATAAGAGACGCGTCAATACTCGAAATTTGTCCGTTTTGGTGCCAACAATCCTTTACTTTAAACTGAGTCTCTCCTCTAGCAAGATTGTCTTCTAGTGTTATTAAAACTACTTCTGTACCATTTTTCAAAAAGATATCACTTTTCAAATCAATACTTCTAGCTACCCTGCTAAATGGCTTAGATATAGACGATTTCCAAGACAAAGTGCCCTTGCCACTTAAAACTTGGGATGAGTTAAAACTCACCGTTTGAGCTGGATAAGGACTATGATCGTCTCCTTTGCCCATTGGATAGCATTTTAAATTGTGATCATATTTTGTGACAATACTTGTATTAACTGTAGCGCTTCCTTTGAAGGATGCGACAATAGAGGTCTCTGCAAAACTTACTGACGATGCTAAAAATGTCTGAATTATTAAAATCAAATTTTTCATAAGATCCCTACTAGTATTTTAAACTTTTTGAATAATCCAAATCTTCAGAGGTATACCTAGGATCTAGATAATAAATATTTAATGTGGACAACAGAAGCCCTTCTATTGTCTCAGGAACCATGTAAGTAGATTGAAAATCATCATCATTAGAATCAAAACGCGGCAAAAAATCTGGCACGGCATCAAGTTTTTTTTCTGTTCCATATCTAAAGTCACATTTACTTACAAATGAGTAAAAATCGACGAATAAGGAGTCTTTTAAAATTTCTTTATTCTGGTTTCGAATATTTTTATTCGGTGTTATTGCCAGGGCATAACCTTTAAAACCACCCGAATCTAAGGGATAATCATAACTAGTTTTATAAAAATCCATGAATTTTTTAAGGCGAGGATCCCACTTTAATGCCCATGGAGCTTTAATCCCATGAACAGCAGAAAAGTATATAAACTTATTCTGCCCTTTATAGATATCTACTAATTCTGGCCATACCTTCGCACTTCTACAGCGAGAAAGTTGCAGACGATTATAGACGTCATATCTTTCAATATTTTCGTCTATTTCCAAATCAATCTCAGGAACCTCTAGCGACTCAGCATTTTTAACAAACTCAACTT
Source organism: Pseudobdellovibrionaceae bacterium (assembly GCA_041987885.1). GTDB lineage: Bacteria > Bdellovibrionota > Bdellovibrionia > Bdellovibrionales > Bdellovibrionaceae > Bdellovibrio. Next base: position 20,010 of record JBHIVS010000002.1, read on the forward strand.
GCGAGGCCGTTAATTGTTTATTCAATTTAAAATCATGGTCATCATCAGAAATGGAATATGTCAGAACTTGAGAAGGAGTAGTAATTACCACCCACTCTTCTTCAGACAAAAGATTACCCGACTTCAAATTAACACTGACTGTTTTGTAATTAACTTTTATGCCTTGAATAATTAGATCTTGCTCAACAACAAACCAAACCGAACTTACCAGTTTCTCTGCAGATGTCTGGATTGTTTTTTTATCTCGATTATTGTCATTTTTCTTACCACTACCATCAGAGCAACCTGATAAAAATAGTACCATTGAAAATAAAAACAATAAAATATGGCTATTTATATTCATAAAACCTGCTCTTCTTCAGTAAGGGCCTTAGTAATCCAAGATTTTAAAAGATACATATGTTCCGAAACTGCTTTTCCTGTTTCACTTGTAGATCTATATTCTGAAGAGCTTAGTTTCAAAGAAGTAGATTCTAAATTTTTAAGTTCTGCCAAAATAGAAATCGCAATTAACATCTTGTGATGGTTTGTGTTTTCCAGTGAAACCGGAGATTCCAAAATGAAGCTTAATGACTTTTTTAGCTTCAAATACGCAGGATGTTTTTTAGATGTAGTTAATGTATCTAAAATATCTTGAGTAGTTAATGAATCTCTAAGTTCTTGTATTGCATTCGCTGAATCTATAACTCTTGCAAAAACAAGATTACTGGTAGTTGCGTTGTCATCATTTAATTCCTCTAGTTGCGAGAAGAAATTCTGTATATCTAGATTAGATAGAACATCTTTTTGTATTTCATTTAAATATTTTTGCGCTTCAATACAGTCTCTCTTTGTAGTCACTTTGCCAGATCCACAACTAAAAGATTTAGCATAACTTAAAATTCTAACTGGTAACGAGTAACCACTAAAAGAAGCAATCAGTCTCGGTATATTGAAACTTGCAAAAGAATTTAAATATTCAGGATCCAAACTTTGAATATGACGAGCATGAGCCAAGAGTGTTTTTTCAATTCCAATTCTAGAAATAATAATATCGATCGCGGTATCAACTCCATCATACTCAGTAAATGGCATGAGTTCCCACGCACCAGCCTGTAAGGAAGAAATAACAAAAGATTCATCAACTTCTACCAAAGGGGAAAGCTTTACTCCTCGATCATTTGGATGTTTTAAAAAACTCATACTTCGGATGTATAAATTAAAAATAGAACTGAACTTACATGCTTCGTTAAGATTTTTATTTTTAATAAAGGCTTGAGGATGCCACATTTTACAGTATTCAATTTGATTTTTTGAAAACTCTTTCAATATGGTCATTTGATTTTTATCATTTTTCGGATTCAAACTTTTTACCAATTGAGGAGTAATCGTATAGGCATGCGCACTACCTACAGCAAGGCTAATCATGATAATTTTGAGAACAGATGATACGGTCATAAGTGGTCCCTTCGGACCAACTTATACCTCATTTCGACGCAAGGCGCTATATCTATGCGTAAACAAACAAATAATTTTATGCTTTTTTATTATATTTATATTATTTAAATAATATCAGATGTTTATAAGATTTTATGACCAACAAAAAGACAGTGTTTCGGCAAAGCTCACCCATTTGTAATGTTTAATTCTCCTACATAACCAGCCATTTCCTAGCGGCACTTTTTTTATCCACAGGCCAGCCTTTCGCGGATGATTTAAAATCAGCGTAGGTGGCCAAGTTTTCTAAAACGATTCCGATATCCTCTAGGCTCCAAAAATCTTCAGCATGGCTGTTTTTTACTTTTTTAGCCAAATCAGATACCAGAGAATAAACCACCCCTGACATCGGGGGATTTAGACATCCAAAGGTATTTAAAACTCCCTGCAGGCGGGATAAAACACCTTTACCTCCCACAGAATGCATCAAAACAACGACACCTGCGGGTTTATTCATAAAATAGGCACTGCCCTCATAGGGGGTCATCTGTTCAAGCCATGCTTGCAGGGGACTCCCCCACGAATCCCAATAGGTGCCTGTCATAAATAACAAAGCATCGGCCTGTTTTAGCAATTCAAGTTGAGCTTTTAACTCTATCTTTGCAGCCAAGTGCAGAATTTTAAAATCAAAATTTTTATACTTCTTTTTTAAAGAATTAATAACAACAGCACAGTTGCCTTTGCTACCTTGGGGGCTTCCATTGATGACCAAAATTTTTTTCTTCATACCAAGACTATAAATAAAAAAACGGGTGCATTTCAAGCACCCGTTTTGGAGGGAAGGAAAACAACTTAAATATTGTTTTCTCTGTCACTTTTTAATATCCGTCATCAATGCACCTCCTTAGTCGCGCACTTCTAAGTGCGACTGAAAGAAATCTTTGTTGATTTTAAGCTCTAAGCGACCTCCTGCTCGCTCATCTGTGCTAGTTCAAACCAGCGTCTTGCTTTTAAACCATTTCTATAATCCCTTTTACGGCTCGTAGTTCTAATATCAGATCTTTTTGCCAAGCTAACTCTAAATGCCGAAGTTACTTTGGCCACACAGGTTTTAAAATTATAATCTGATTTTTTTACCTTAAGGATTCCTTTCCCACGCGATGTTTTCAAAATGACTTCACATGTATAAATGGGGTGACGGTTTTCAGTCCGAGGCTTTTCAGTCTCCACACGCACAGTTAAATGTGCGCCACGGTCATTCTTTAGAAATTCCTCTGCGACAGCTTCCACTGTCTCCCTAAGAAAGTTTTCGAGGTTTTCTGTTCTAGAGATGTCTCCGTAGTAGATTTCGGTTTGCATATCTACCTCCTTCTTGAAGACATTATCAGCGATTTTGAGGCAAAGATTAAATCGATAATATTTTAGGCTTCCATAAGCAAAACTAATAGCAAAGTTTCTGTCTTTTTTGCTTGTGTTAAGGTACAATAAAAAGTTTGTAACCCCGCCAACAGTTGTGGTTTTTGTGAATAATTTTTACAATGACTGTGTCTTGGAGCATAAATGACATCAGATATTATTTTAACGACCCTTAACTCGACCTATCAACATACGTCTTTTGGTCTACGTTACATTTTAGCAAACCTAGATCATCTTACAGATCGTGCAAAAATTATAGAGTACACAATAAAAAGCAATCCAAGAGATATCGCTGAAAATTTACTCGGAATGAATCCAAAAATCATTGGAATCGGCGTTTATATTTGGAATGCCAAGGAGAGCTTCGAATTAGTTTCTATTCTAAAAAAAGTCAGCCCAGAAACTATTATCATTCTTGGTGGCCCCGAAGTAAGTCACGAGTCAGAGACGAACCCCATCTGCCAATTGGCCGATTACACTCTTAAAGGAGAAGCTGATTTTGCCTTTAGAGAAGTTTGTGACAGTTTACTAAATAAAAATGAAGCTCCGGCACAAAAATTTATTTCTTCGCAACTTCCTGATATTAAAAAAATATGTTCGCCTTATCATCTCTATGCGGATGACGACATTAAAAATCGAGTGGTTTATGTCGAAGTTTCTAGAGGATGTCCTTACCGCTGCGAATACTGCTTGTCTTCACTAGATAAACTGGTTCGTAATTTTGATGTCGATATTTTTTTAAAAGACATGCAGATGCTTTTGGATCGAGGACTACGTCAATTTAAATTTATTGATCGCACTTTTAATTTAAGCCCTTCCGTATGTACAAAGATACTTCAGTTCTTTTTAGACAGAATTGATTTAGGTCTATTTTTACATTTTGAAATGGTTCCAGATCGTTTGCCAGATGAAATTAAGAATCTAATTGTCCAATTCCCTAAGGGATCTTTGCAGTTTGAAATTGGAATTCAAACTTGGAACACGGATGTCGCAAAACTAGTCAGCCGCAGAAATGATCTTACAAAAGTTCAAGAGAACTTTAGATACTTAGCCTCTGAAACGGGGGTGCACTCTCATGCCGACTTAATCGTAGGACTTCCTGGGGAAGACGTTGAAAGTTTTGCCAAGGGGTTTGATGTCCTAGCGGGATTAAATCCCGATGAGATTCAAGTTGGAATTTTAAAGCGTCTTAAGGGTGCCCCTATAGCAAGACACGACAAAGAATGGGGCATGGTGTATTCTGACCAACCACCTTTCCAAATTTTAAAAACCAAAATGATTGATTTTAGCCAAATGCAATCGATGGTGAGATTTGCAAAATTTTGGGATCTGTATGCTAATAGCGGAATTTTTGGAAATTTCGTAAGTACGATCAAAGAACTTTCTAAAAATACAGAACGACAATCTTTCTTTTGGAGTTTTTATGCATTTTCAGAATTTCTTTCGAATCGTTACGCGCAAACCTTTGGAATTTCTCAGCTGAGTTTATTTGAATCAGCGGTTGAGTATGCGGCGACTCACCTTGGTTTTACCCGTAGCGAAGCTATTGATCTATTGGCAAAAGACTATTATGCCACTGGCAAAAAAGATGTTCCAAAATTCTTTAGAACAGAGGGCAATATAGATATTTCTAAATATGAAGTCCCTGTTGCAGATGAAAAAATGTCCGAGGGTGCCCCTGCTCCAAAAAGACAACAGCAGCATGCCAAAGGTCATTCATGATCTCTTGGGAATTAATGGATTTTTCATTAAGAGTTATCTTAGGTCTTCAATTGGTATTTTGGGGACTTAATGGTTTTTTTCATTGGATTGAATTTAAAAACCAACCAGTGACCATTAACAACTTTGTTGCCGCATGTATTCGGATACGGTTTATCATGCCACTGGTAAAAATAATTGAAGTTGCCACTGGGACTCTGTTGATTTTCAACTTCTTCCCTCGACTTTGCTTACTCTTGCTATCTCCGGTTATTGGAGTTATTCTTCTTTTGCACCTATTTCACAACCTCAAAAAAAGTTATGAAGTCGTCCTGCCCCTTGGAATACCTTTTCTTGGACTTTGTTATTATCATTTTATATTTAAAGGCTTAGCATGGATAAACAATTAATAATCGAAGCTATCCGCGAAAACGTCACAAAAGAAATTACGAATCTTAAAGAAGTTGTCAAAGCGACAATCGAAGGCGTTACCAACGAAGAAAGTAAGCCAGAAAACGAATACGACACTCGCGGTTTAGAGGCTACTTATCTTGCACGTGGACAAAATCAAAGAATTGCCGATCTAGAAGAAGTTCTTTTAATGTTACGACATATTAATCTTAAAAACTTTGGCCCTAACGATGGAATTTCCAATACTGCATTGGTAGAAATTGAATTCAATGGAAAAAAAAGCACCGTTTTTATGCTCGCCAAAGGAGGCGGGATCGTAGTTAAGGTGCAGGGTCAGACTATTCAAGTTGTCACACCCTCTAGCCCCTTAGGAGAAGCCCTATTGGATCAAAAAGAAGGTGGTTCTGCCGGTATTGAATCAGGGAACGACTACAAAGAGTACGATATCTTATCGGTTAAATAGCCCCTTGCATTGATCACTTGCCAAAAATGCTCAGCCTAATTAGGATCGCAGGCATGGGCAATCAACAAACTGACGTTATTATTATCACAACTGGCGGAACTATCGAAAAAACTTACAATGAGTTTGATGGTTCTTTGGAAAACAGAGGCACGAGCATTAAAAATCGCATCCTCACCAAACTGCGCCTGCCTTATACAAATATTTCCGTATATCCCCTGATGAGCAAAGACTCTCTGTATATGACAGATGAGGACCGCGATATGATCGCAGCTACTATCAAAGACCAATCAACAAAAGGCTCCCCTATAGTAATCCTACACGGTACGGATACCATGCATATCTCTGCCGAATACGCTCTCAAAAAAATAGGTCCCATCAGTGTTCCCGTGGTATTTACTGGAGCAATGATTCCAATGGGATTTGACGACTCAGATGCCACACAAAACGTCACAGAAGCCCTCTTAGCCGCAAAACTCTTGCAGCCGGGCTATTACATTAGCTTTCACAACCAAATCTTTAACGTGCCTAAAGTTCGCAAAAACCGTGAAAAAGGTACTTTCGAAAAGGCAGACTAATTTATACCTTGATCGTGAACTTCGGTTCTTTTTAAGTACAGCTTTCCGAGTCCGATTTTAGCGATCAAATTCACAGACGATTTCTGGGCATTATCTATTTCAAATTTTAGATGGCTTTTTAGCCCCATAACTTTTCGACTAACTTCAACTCCCTGAGGCACTTCAATGCTAATGTCTCCAGACGCACTAGTGACATTTATAACGGCTTCACTCATTTGTTTAGTTATTAAGATATGAACCTTACCACGTGTGGTATTAATTTGGGCAGACCCCTCTAGGCCTAGAATATCCGCGTTCGCATTCGCAATAGACAAGTTAAGATCTTTGACTTGAGAGTTTACTTTCAAAATCCCAGCCTTTTGATTCAATTCGAGCTTACCCACAGTGTCCGATATCTGTAGATTTCCTGACTGAGCATAAACTTTCAAGTCTACATTTTTAGGTAAATATATTTTAAAATTAGTAATACATTTTGCTTTCTTAAATCCACCGACTCTTTTAACAACCAAATTTATATTCTGGTTTTTCTCACTCACTACGATTTTACAGGAATGAGTAAAGTCATTTTTTTCAACTTCGTAGCTTAGGTATTTATCATCGGTCCCGTGAATCTCATAAAGACCTTCTAAAAAAGTTAGATTCACTTTGCTAGGATTAGCTGTCTTTAGGGTGACTTTTTCAGTAGACACAGCTTGTGTTGCTACTTGCCCAACAGTCTGTCCGTAAGACACACAACTCATCAAAAAAACTAATAATACGACGAATGGCTGAAACATATTTTCTCCATTTTTTTGTAGAAAAACTCTTCAGGACAAATTATCCAAGAAAACTTCGAATAAATTTTACACACCATAAGGTGCGAAATGCACCATAAATCACTAACATTTTTTCATGGTTCCAAATTCTTAATCCTCTAGCTTGTTTATATTAGTTTTAATTTTTTACCATACCTAAGAAAGAGACATAATGACTCCGGTTTTTAGATTAGAAAAATGACTGAACATATTTTTTTCATCTCAGTTATTTTTACCTTAACACATTTTTAATTCTTCTATAGTATCCGCCTCCATTGAGCGTTAGAGCCATTTTTTGACAAGCTTTTAGCAATTTTACACACGACCTCAGGTCTGAAAAATTTCTTTTAGGATAGTTAAAATTTGCAATTTGCCGCCTCGACCTCAGAGGCCAACAAATGCGACTGCACTCGATATATATTTAGAATTGATTTTAATAATATTATTTTAACCAGATACAAACGAAAGGTCGGTCGCCATGAAAACTTCGAAATTCATCGCTCTAGGTTTAACAGCAATGCTAATGACATTTGCATTTTCCATCGAATCAGTAGCTCAGACAGCTCCAACAACTGCAAAGGTTGAAATCGGAGAGATCGACCCATTCGATAAAGATATTGAACAACAATTAAATTCTTATGATGAGCAATACATCGAAGAAAATGGTCAAGCTCCTTATTCCTTAGAAGATCTTGGTTACAACTTGATGGCTGGTTGCTACAGAAATTCTTGTAACGTATGGATCCAAGTTGTTAAAAGCACACAACTTGCTTACTTATATGTGAATGGCGCTCTAGTTGATACATTCAAAATTTCTTCTGGAATCCCAGGTCGCGAAACTCCTAACTTTGACAAAAATCCAAATGGTCGTATCTATACAAAATATAGCTCTACTAAATATCCAGGTGGAGACTACAATGGTTTAGGAAATATGCCTTATGCAGTCTTCATCCATGGTGGTTTCGCGCTTCATGGAACTCCACGTGATAACTGGCCAAAACTTGGTAAAAAAGCTTCTCACGGTTGTATCCGTATGCACCCAGATAAAGCAGTTGTATTTAACTCTTTAGTAAAAGAATACGGTATCCGTAACGTTTGGATCACAGTACAAAACTAGTTCCAAAATTCAGTAAGACAATTTAATTGACTCTCTAGAGGACAAGCGTAGTTTTGGTGGCATGAATACCACTGCAACGATCTTGTCCTCTTCTTTTTCTAAGTCCTTAAAATTCCTTCTCGCTTTTTCGGTCACTCTTATTGTCGCAAATCTTTATTACTACCAACCCATTCTTAAAGAGATCGGAAATACTTTATTTATTCCAAATTCTTACTGGGGTTTGTTAATTGCTATTGTACAATTCGGCTATCTGCTAGGAGTTGTCTTCCTAGTTCCTTTGGGTGATTTAATAAGTAAAAAAAGACTTATCTTAATAAATCTAAGCATTCTAACTGCTAGTCTCGTTGTTTCTTATTTTGCGATCTCTCCAATCAGCTTTTTCATTTCTAGTTTTTTTCTTGGATTAGGTGCTTCAACTATTCAAATGATCATTCCTTACTCCGCAAACCTAGTGCCAGATAAAGAACGTGGTGCCATGATTGGAACATTAATGAGTGGTTTGATGTTTGGAATTATGCTATCTCGTCCCTTTGCAAGCTTGATGACTGAGTATTTTGGATGGCACAGTGTTTTTGCTTCGTCGGCAATGATGGCCCTTATTCTTTTAATTCTACTTTATATCTTTCTTCCAGACACTCCTGTACACAGAACTCAAAAAAATTATCTAACTCTTTTGTCTTCTATGTTTAGGATTTTTTCGGAATACAAAATCATTCGTCTACGTGGTTTTTACCAGGCATCTCTCTTTGGGGTTTTTTGCTTGTTCTGGACAGCAGCACCTTTACATTTATCCTCTGATTATAAGCTTTCCCAATCGCAGATCGCCTTATTTGCTTTAATAGGAATTTCTGGAGCCTTTATCGCTCCTATGGCAGGAAAGTGGGCGGATAAAGGCTTTACACCCCGCTTAACATCAATGGCTTTATTTATTTCTTCCCTGAGTTTTTTATTGGAGCCAATGACTCTAGGGCATGGATTAATCGGACTGATCGTTTTGTGTCTATCAGGCGTGATATTAGATGCATGCGTAACAACGAATTTGGTTTGCAGCCAGAAAAAAATATTTTCTTTGCCTTCTGAAAAACATAGCCGTTCCAATGGATTATTCATAGCAATTATATTTTTAGGAGGAGGACTAGGATCATTCCTTGGCGCTTGGTCTTATAACCATAGAGGCTGGCTTTTAACCAGCCTCATCGGTATCTCTTTTCCACTTTGGCCATTGATTGTTCATCTTAGAAATAAAAACGCTTAATATTTAAATTCTAGGGATTTCGGGCAGCTCTGTGCGTCCGATATCCCCAGGAACTGATGGAAACTGTTGTTTTTCCCAACGATCCGCAGCCTCTCTAATTTTTTCTTTATCTGACGATACAAAATTCCACCAGATATATCTTTCCTCAGGATGCTTTTTTCCCGCTATCACAAAAAGAATAGTGTCTTCATCATGCTCTATCACCGTCTGAGCAGGGTTTCCTAAAACAATAAGATCATCTTCATGAACTTCTATTCCATTCACAATCGGCGAGCCTTTAAATGCAAAAACAGCTGCTTCCTCTTCAAAAATTTGAAGTTTCGTTTGCCCTTTAGAAGTCGCACACAACTCCATAAATAACATTCTTGAATGAGTCACCACCGGAGACAGTGTTCCCTCAAAATCCCCAATTAAAACTTTACCTTCCATATATTCAGAGAACTGTTTTTTAGGCAGAACATCTTTGGAGTAATGAATAAAACTAGGCTCACAATCTTCGTCTTCTTTAGGCAAAGACACCCAGATTTGGACACCATTAATTTCATTTGTAGGTGGACTTGTAATTTCTCCTTCAGGTGTTCGCTCTGAGTGAACTATGCCTTTACCAGCGGTCATCCAATTCAAATCACCAGATTCAATAATTTGATCTGATCCTAAACTGTCACGGTGATGACCTCTTCCTTCAATCAAATAGGTGACGGTCGATAGACCAATATGTGGATGAGGGTTGACATCTAGAAAGTGGGTGTTATCAACTTTAGTCGGACCCATATGGTCTAAAAAGACAAAAGGCCCTACGTGACGACATTGAGCTTGCGGCAAAGACCGCACAACGCTAAATGTTCCTAAGCTTCTTTTTTTTCCATAAAGAATAAAATCTTCAGACATTAAACACCCCTTGTGTAGACAAAATGATAACTAATCACGTCGTCATTTCCTATACAAAACTCACCTAAGTGTGCTTTAAATATCTTTAACGAAGGAAAAATACACAAATGGCACTCACCGTCACTCGAATCCTGCATGCGGGATATCAAATTCAAAGTACTAACGCCAAAATTCTATTTGATCCCATTGTAGAAAATCCTTTCAGCATCAATTGCTATGCTTATCCTTCGGTTTATTTTAATCACGCCATTATCGAATCAGAAATATGGGACGCGATATTCATTTCTCATATTCATGATGATCATTTTTCCTTAAATAGCTTAAAACATTTCAATCGTCGCATTCCGATTTATATTTATTCTCGCAGCCAAGAGGCCTTGGATTTACTTCGTCAATTGGGATTTACCAATGTGACCGCATTGGCTCATCACAGACCAATAAAAATTATTGATATCGTCATAGAGCCTTATCCTGCTTTGGATATAGATATGGACTGTGTTTTTCACATTCAATCACAGAACTACAATATCTTAAATGTTGTAGACTCTTGGATTGATTACGACACTTTGGAAAAATTGGTCAAAGTTGGAAATTGGAATTTAGTCCTTTGGCCTTTTCAAACAATGCGCGAAATCGAAGTTCTAAGTCCTACTGTGTCTGAAGCTGCGGACATTCATTTGCCCATAGAATGGATAGAACAAATCAAAAAGCTCAACCCAACGCAAATTGTTCCCAGCTCTTGCCAGTTTCAATTTGAAAAGGATTCTTGGATCAATCAGTTTTATTTTCCAATTACTTATCTTCAGTTTTCCAAGGATTTAGAAGAGAATGGAATTACATCTCATGTACAAAGACTCGATCCAAACACTGCTTTAGATATACCTTCAGGCCGCATTAGGCCACAAGCTCTTCCTTGGGTGGATACAATAGACAAAAACTTAATAGATTATATTTATAATCCAAACCTAAAAATTCCAAGTCTTCAGGAGTTTTCCATCAATAGATTTTCATCTCTCGACGTTGAAGCTCAATTTTTTTTGAGCGAATGGCTGAAAAATGTAGAAGAACTATTTCCCTCTATCAATATTTACGTCGATGAAGATGGCACCGAACACCAGCTGAATTGGCACTTAACGATCTACAATCAAGGAAATGTTTTCTTCCACAACACCTACTCTGACAAGGGATTCACGGGATCCGAAATATTTTGGACCACAGAAATTATGGCAGAAAAACTCTGGGGAGCTTTAAAAAAAGGAGAAACTCTCAGTTCTCTTTATATGCGTATCAATGATTTTCAAAATTCTGCAAGCTTCACAAATCTTGATCGACTTCAAGATCCTCTGTTAAAGATTCTCTATGGCACAGAAGAGCTTCAATATCAAAAACAGCAACTACTAAATATACTAAAATGAATGTACTAAAATTAGTTGAATATTAGTTTAGTTTTTGTATTCTTTGATCATGATAAAGATTCTAATTATCGAAGATGATCTTCGATTTGCTGAGACCTTAAAATCCCATCTCCAGCCTAAATATGATGTGCTTATTGCAAAGTCAGTTCCAGCGGCGCTTGGATATTTGGGATCTAGAGTTTTTGATGCAGTTTTATGTGATTATAAAATTGAGAATGACGATTGTTTTTCAGTGCTTTCATTTATTAAGTCATTAGGATCTCAGCCAAAATTTTTTATTATGACCGGATACACAGCATTAGATATGGCCGTTAGACTTTTGAATGAAAAAATTGACGGCTACTTTGAAAAGCCTCTTGCCGTTACTGACATCACTGACCGCATTGATAAAGAATTTTCAATTGTTTCCAATCGTCAAACAAATGAACTAAGCATTAATCCATTTGAAAAAATTCTTACAATAGACAACCAGCAAATTCAATTGACCGATGTTGAATTTAGAATTTTAGGGTTTTTAATCAATCAAAAAGAAAAATGGGTTTCTCGTAAAGATATCATTACCTTTGTTTGGAAAGGCCCAACAATTAGCCGCAATACTCTCGATACCCATCTTTCAAATTTGAAAAGAAAAGTTCCTCAACTTAAAAATCAAATTAAGGTCGCACGAGGAAAAGGCTATTACTACTCCCCGACAGTATTGTCCCCTAACTTGGAAAAATAAGTTCAAAGCGAGTTCCATCGTCGAAGGTTTTAATTCTAAAATCAATATTCATAGAAGATAAATCTTCGGCAATAATTTTTAGTCCTATCCCTGATCCAGCTGTCTTACGTGGCAAACCTTCATGCTCCATAAAAATTCCACCAGCATTGTCTTCATAAATTAATTTTTCATCTTGGCAATAAATTTTTATGATGGGCTTGGAAACTTTGTTTCCTTCAATGGCTTCTAGAGAATTTAAGAACAAATTAAAAAATGCACTGTTTAAAAGATCTCGGCGCCCAATAACTAATCGACTTTCAATACTTAAGCTCACTTCTACACCTCTGAGTCGATGATCTAAGATCATCATCGCTTTTTTTATAGAATCAATAGCATCAAAGGCTTCGAGTTCACTTTTTTGAATCGCAAGAGAATTAATTCCTTTCATCACGTTGCGAATATGTTCCATATCTCTGATCAATAACTTTAGCTGTTCTTCAAACCATCGATCATTTTCAGGAGTTCTATCTGCACCTTTTAAACTTTCAATCATTAACATGGGTGTCGATAACATTCCCTTAAGGTCATGAATAATTCGATTTGCTTCATACCCAACTATCCCTAGCCTCAGCAACTGTTCGTGTTCTTTCTGAACCCTATAAACTGAAAAATAGTGAACACACCAAGCAAATATAATCAGCACTGTAAACCCAAGAGCTCTTTCATGCATCATCGAAGGCTCAGGCGTCCAACTGACCTTGTGTTGCATGTAAAATGTTGTCAGATAAAGTAAAAATCCAAAAAAAGTAAATGCTGGATAAATCCATGATCGTTCAAATCTAAAAAATGCCGCAGTCACAGCGATTACGACAAATCCATATTCATAAAAGCTATGCGTCCAGCCCATGATTGATCCTAACAGCATATGGTGCAAGATCATCAAAGCTCCAATCACATCTGAAAATGGATTGAAGTATAGCCAGATTACGAATATCAAACTAACCGCGGTAAACAAGAGAGAAGTTATAAAGAAAGGATCAAAAAAAGAGCGACCTAAAATTAAGTAGTCAAAAAGATTTACCAACAACAAAGCTAAAAACGCACCACTACCAACAACTAAAGGATAATTCCTGCTCGATATTTTCATATACGTCCCATTTGCTACTAACTTGTTACAAGTTTATAACAAATGGGAGTGAAGTGAATTTTTTTAAAAGAATGAGTCACATCAATACAATTTTTGACTCACACTGAATCAAATATATCTATGTTTGTTCATTTAAGCAGAAAATCAACAGTGAGTAACTTCATAGAGCAAAAGCTTGTCCACATGAGCCTCTTTTTTGAATATGCACCAACTTTGTAATTGAAGTCATCGAGTCCACGACTCTTGTAACAAGAACGCGAACAACGTTATCCAAAGGCCCTACTTGAATTCGTATAAAACCTTTTACTATTGGAGAAACTGTAATACGCACCAACGGTGTGCGTTCGAAATCATTAGAAAAAGTCAACATATCAGCTAAAGGCGCAGGAGGAAGTCCAAGACTTGAACTAAAACCAGTTACAAAATAATTAGAAGAATTCGAAGAAAATCCAGGAATCATTGGAGGATAAAATGACGATCCCTTGATCACCTTCGCTCCATCACGAACACCAATACTTGTCCCTAGCTTAGCAACAATTCCAAGTACAGATACAAAAGACTTTGAATTATTAAACTTCTCTGAGTTATGAAAAAGCTCAAACACAAAAGCTTTTTGAGATTTATTATACCCCAAACTAAGACCAATTTCTTCTGCTCCACCGCCGCCTTTTTTGCTAATACCGGCCTCTGCAACAATACCTACTGACAAACTTAAGCCAAATTCATTAGCATCAATTAGCAAAGGGGCCTGAGTATAAAGCTTATAGTTAATACTCTTCAAAAGACTTTGTACTCCTTGCTCAGAACGCTGTTTAAAGGTCCTAGGAAGGTTGTCGGTCATATCGACTTCCTTACCCATAATCTTCATAGCCTTCACCTTAATAAACTGAAATGAATCCCCAACGATACTTCCCGCACCCATCGCAAATTGAGTTTTGTGTAAAGCCTTTGCCGCATTTTCTAAAAAGACAACGCGCATTTTATTAAACTTTTCCTTGGATTCGGCTTCCATTTTTTCATAGGGCTCTAAAGGATTTACGTCCTCGATAATTTCACCGCGCTCTAAGAGTTGCTTTTTTATCTTCTCTGGAAGCTCTAGCCCTAGAGCCTTTTTCATTTCCTCTTTGTCAGGATAGGTTTCAATTTCGTAACGCGTTCCATCCGACAATTCAATAGAAGTCGTCTTACCCTCTGTTAACTGGGCTGGTGCGAGCTTTTCTTCAATGACCTCTAGCGAAAGATCCTCGGCAGAGATTTGAGTTTTATCCCTAACCTGCGAAGATGGTTGAGCCAATCCCATAAATGGGATTAGAATCGCTATGACGCCGCCTAAAATACGATAAAAAGAATGAGTGTTCATATCGAAGCGGGTAAGATGCAAAACTGAGAGCGTCCCTAATTCGATGCTAAGCCATTGATAGGACGTGAACAGGAGTGTCTCAGTTTTAGACACACGTCCATTTTAGTCACAGTTTTATCCCCTGTAGACTAACTCTTTGGAGCTGAACAGATAAAAAAACAAGGGATCAATATAAACGGGAGATACCATGAGCCAATCTATTTATGATTTCGAAATGACGGATATTTCAGGTAAAAAAGTTTCTTTAAAAGACTTTAAAGGCAAAACAGCTCTTATTGTAAATGTTGCTTCTCAATGTGGTCTTACGAACCAATACGAAGCTCTTGAGAAAATCTATGATCAATACGCGAGCAAAGGCTTTGTTGTCCTAGGATTTCCAGCAAATGAATTCGGAGCTCAAGAACCAGGGACTGACCAAGAGATTCAAAACTTTTGTACTTCTAACTTCGGTGTGAAATTTCCAATGTTTTCAAAAATTGTAGTAAAAGGTAATGGCATTCATCCTCTTTACAAAATGTTAACAGCTTCTAAACCCCAAGCTTTTTCTAAATCAGGTAATGATTTTGAAAAACGCCTTGAAGGGTACGGCCACCACCGTGAAGTAAAATCAGATATTCTTTGGAATTTTGAAAAGTTTCTTATTGGAAAAAATGGTGAAGTAGTCGAAAGATTTAATCCTGATATTGCACCAGACGATCAAGTGATCATCTCTGCTATCGAAAAATCTCTGAACTAATACGGGGTACATATGTCAGTTGATTATTCTAAGAGAAATAAGAATCTCGCGCATGAAATTAAGACAGGACCTTTTTTAGTGAATGTCGATGTCACAGAGCAACTAGGTGGTGATGGTACGGCTCCAGATCCTCATCAATACCTCGAAGTAGCGCTTGCGGGCTGCACAGCTTTAACTGTGCAAATGTATGCAAATCGCAAAGAGTGGCCTTTGGAGAATTGTGATGTAAAAATTAAAATTCTTGCCGAGGGAGCTGAAAATATTATTTCCCGAGAAATTTGTCTCATCGGAGATCAATTAACGACCGAGCAGCGTGAACGCTTAATGGATATTGCTAATAAATGTCCGATCCATAGACTCCTTGAAAGAGGAGCAAAGATCGAGACTAAAGCTATTACGATCTAATTTAGAAAAAAAGCCTCTTTGACTTTACAATTAAGACAAAGAGGCTTTTTTAGCTATACTTTTGATTTACTTTCCAGAATTTACTTCTGAAACCTGACCATTTAAAGTCCAAAAATCATACAAATATCCCAACAAGAAAAAACCACCGGTAAAAAACCACAATAAGCCTGTAAAATATTTTTTCATATAGATGCGATGTACACCAAAAATCCCAAGGAATGTTAATAAAATCCAAGCAAGATTATAATCAACACCTCCAGCTCTGTAGCGTGCACTTGCCGCTTTATCCATTGAAGGAATCAAAAAAGCATCAATGACCCAGCCAATCCCTAAAAGTCCTAAAGTACAAAACCAAATCGTTCCCGTAATAGGTTTCCCAAAATAAAAACGATGTGCCCCCGTAAAACCAAAAAGCCACAATACATAACCAATCAAAGTAGAATGAGTATCGTTCAAACGTGACATGCGACAATCCTTTTTTTAACAAGATAAAATTCCATTCATGAAATTCTTTAGCTTTATCTTAAATCAAATCAAACAACAGTCTCTATATTTTTTTGATTGAACTCCTGTTTTTTATCGATTGGAATAAATTTCGCTTAACGGAGGATACACTATGAATGTCGCAGATAAAGATCTTAAAGGAATTTTAGAGAAATATAAAAAGTTCTGCGTCGTGGGTTTGAGCCCTAGTCAAGAAAAGCCGAGCTTTCGCGTTCCGCTCCTGTTTAAAAATGATGGCTGGGATATTGTTGGCGTTTATCCCAAAGAACACTCACAAGGCGGTTTCAAAATTTTCACAGAACTCAAAGACGTTCCCGTAGAATATCGAAAAATGATTGATGTCTTTCTAGCTCCCAAAAGAATCCCCGATCTAGTGGATGAAGTCATCGCCCTAGGAGGAACCGAAGTTCTTTGGTTACAACTAGGAATTTCTCACCCAGAAGCCGAAGCTAAAGCCGAAAAAGCGGGTATCCGTGTAGTTTCGGATCGCTGCATTGCTATCGTAATAGATACTTAGAAAGACATGAGATTTTAAATTTAAATGATCATAGCCTTTCTCTTAGAAGGCTATTAAGATCACACATTATGGGTAACTTTATTGTCATATTCGGTTGTTTGCTAGCGGGTCTTACTTTAAAAAAAATTAAATCTTTTCCAGCTAGCACTGCTCAAGCTTTCAATTCATTTATTATATATCTTTCTCTGCCTGCTGTTATTTTATCGCAAATCCCGCCCCTGATTAGCAGCCTCAGAATGGATAGTGCTATTCTTATTCCCGTTTCGATGGCTTGGTTAAATTTTGCTTTAGCCTTTACAGTTTTTTTAGTACTAGGCCGCATCTTTAAATGGAGTCATCCAAAAACAGGAGCTTTGATATTAACCGCAGGACTTGGGAATACTTCTTTTGTCGGTTTGCCTTTACTAGAAGCTCTGATTGGTCCCGAAGCTTTACCCTTGGGCCTTTTGGTGGATCAGCCGGGAAGTTTTTTAGTTCTCTCCACTCTTGGTTTGGTCGTCGCCTCAGTATTTTCGGGGTCAGCAGTCTCAAGCGGATTTATTCTAAAAAGAATTCTTAGCTTTCCTCCTTTTATTGCCTTGATCGCCTCTGTTATATGGAGCCTTTGTGGGCAGCAAGGTTATACTTTTCTAGCTCCTGTATTTACCAAAATCGCAGTCACTCTTGTTCCCTTGGCACTTTTTGCCGTTGGTTTCCAACTTAACTTAGATCCAAAAGTTTTAAGAAAACGCTGGACACCTCTTTTTTTAGGATTGAGCTTTAAGCTGATTCTGGCCCCTATCTTATTTGCTTTTTTATACTTAAAAATATGGAAAGGCGAAGACCTTACCGTACATGTGACTATTTTAGAATCCGCAATGGCGCCAATGATTACGTCAGCGGTTGTTGCTAATGATTTTAAACTCGACGGAGAAATCGCAAATCTGATGGTCGGAGTGGGAATTCCTCTTTCTCTCTTAACTGTTCCGTTGATTAATTATCTATTCTTTTAATTTTTATCTTTAGATATGTTCAAAGAATACAAAGCTATGCTCAACTATAAGAGACATAACTTTGTATTTATCCTTCAAGCACGCCACTAGCTTTTATTTAACAGGGACTAGACGAGATATCTGACCACCATCTGTAGAAAGATATAAAAATCCGTCTGGTCCCGTACGTACATTTCTTATTCGCAGGCCAAGATCTTTCAAAAGTTCTTCTTGTTCGATTACCTTTCTTCCTTGAATTTTTAAGCGACGTAAATGAGTTCCCGACAGGGTTCCAATAAACATCTGTCCTTTCCAATGAGGAAACTCTGATCCTGTATAAAATGTAGAGCCAGAAGGAGAAATCGATGGCTTCCAATAAACAATCGGATCTTCCATTCCTTCTTTTTTTTCACCCTCTCCAATTTTAGGACCCCAGTATTCACGTCCGTAAGTAACCACGGGCCAGCCATAATTTTTACTAGACTCAATAATATTTACTTCATCGCCACCACGAGGGCCCATTTCAACTTCCCATAGGTCTCCGGTCTCTGAGTTCCTTACCAAACCTTGAGGACTTCTTATTCCAAGAGCCCATATTTCTGGTTTAGCATTTTTAACATTAACAAATGGATTATCACTAGGAATACTACCATCAATTTTAAGACGAATTACTTTCCCATTATGAAAGTTCAAATCTTGTACTTTGGGACGATCATTTCTATCACCAATTGTGAAATATAAGAAACCTTTGTCATCGAATTCTATTCTTGATCCAAAGTGGATTTGATTCGTATTTGCCTCTATTGCTGTAAATATTTTTTTAAAATTCTTTAGCTCAAATCCATCGAGATCTGCCATTCCCAAAGCCGTAGTAGCTCCTTTACCGACAGGTTCTGAATATGTAAAATAAATCTTTTTTGGGTTTGTGGGCAATACACGAATGTCTAACAACCCCCCTTGACCTTCTGCCCATACGGGTGGAGCTCCTTTAACTTCAAATATGCCGCGACGACGTGGATCGAATACCTTTATTTTTCCCGTTCTTTCCGTAAAAATAATTTTACCATCTGGTAAAAAGTCGAACCCCCAAATTAAATCCTTAACAGCTGTCATCTCTTCAAATATGAATTTATGTCCTCCGGATGAATAAGTTTTTTTTGCTTGAGCAAAAAGATCTAGAGATACAAAGGAAATTATATTTAAAAATACAAAAATAATTATTTTTTTCATACCTAATCCCAACATGCTTTCTTTAAAATGATGAATTCGGAGTCTTTAGAAACTCTTCTTCCTCTAAAGTTGACTGACGTCCTAATATTTTATTTCGATGAGGATATCTTCCAAATTTATCAATAATTTTTTTATGTTTATATTCAAATTCTAAATTATTCTCCAAGCCTTCTTGAGAAAATAGTCTCACTGCAATTTCATGCATTTTTACAGATTCACTATGCATGAAGGGCATATACAAAAAAGCTTTCTCAGACGGCATTAGTTCAACGTCGTATTGCCTACGGATGGCCTCCTGAGAAATAGCCAATGCCAATGGATCTTGAGCAAAAGATTTGGGTGAATCTCTGAAGATATTCCTAGAAAATTGATCTAAAACTATTACCTGAGCCAACGCTCCGTGCGCACTCTCGCGCCACGAAGAATACTCCCCAGCTATTGTTTTTTCTAAAGCATCTAAAAATCTGTTTTCAATTTTTAGATCTAGCTCGCTACTTTTTATAAACCAATCTTGAGGTTTTAATTCTTGATACCAAAAATTAAGTACATCTGACACTTCTACTTTCATAAAACCTATCTTGAGTCGACCTAGTTTGCCTGATCTTGGATTAGTAATTCGTGAAATTCACGCGGTTGAGACCTCATATACTGAGGTGGTGCCTTTACTTGTGCTCCTAGTTTTGCAGCTGCTTGCCAAGGCCAATGTGGGTTGTACAAAATCGCTCGAGCAATCGCAATGGCATCTGCTTTTTCTGATTTTAGTATCTCTTCAGCATGCTCTGGATCTGTAATTAAACCCACAGCAATGGTTTCAATATTAACTGCCTTACGAATTTTTTCTGCAAATCCTACTTGATAGTTGGGCCCCACTGGAATTTTTTGTTGAGGATCTAATCCTCCAGAACTTACATGGATAACTTCACATCCAATTTTTTTAAGCTGACGACAAAATTCAATGGACTCATCAATATTCCATCCGCCCTCTACCCAATCTGTAGCTGATATTCTAATCCAAACTGGAAAGGAGATATTAAATCTCTTAAAGATTCAGAGATGATTCTATTTAAACTCTCTCCTCTTAATTAAAAAACAGAGGCCCTTACCTGAGGGCCTCTGTTTTTTATTTTATTTACTATTATTACCTTCAAACATTGAATTTCCATTTGCGGTTTTTTCAGGAACATCCTGAATAACATCAAAATGCTCTACAATTTTTCCATTTTCTAGTCTGAATATATCAACTATAGCTCTGCCTAGGTCTGAGTCGTTTTCTTTAGAATGAAGATGCAATGCTACCAAATCCCCATCACCAATTACTCTATGAATAATTACCTTTGACTGCGGATTTTTCTTAAAGTGACCTTCAAAGTAGTTATAAAAAGCGGCGGCGCCATTTTGAACATTTGGATTGTGCTGAATATATTTGTTTCCAATATATTTTTTTGCAGCTTCGGTAGGCTTATGATCATTAAATGCCATGTTATAAAAATCAGTTACAATTTTTTTAATTTGCTTCAACATTATCTTTATTTGAAGAAACTGGCGCAACTTCATCTAAAAATCCCAACAAAGCCTGCCATGATCTACGAGCTGCATTTTCATTATAAGCTGCACCTTTACTAATATCGCTACCTGCTTCTTTTTGTGTAAAGGCATGAACAGCACCAGAGTATGCAGTGAATTGATAGTCAACTTTAGCGTCATTCATTTCCTTCATAAACCCGCTAACTTCCTCTGCGGAAACATAGGGATCAATAGCTCCATGTAAAACCAGAATTTTGGATTTTATGTTTTTTGCATCCTGTGGTTTTTGAGTGCTTAGTCCTCCGTGAAAACTAACGGCGCCCACAACGGGTAACCCAGAACGAGCGGCCTCCAAAGCACCTGTTCCTCCGAAACAATAGCCCATAATAACGATACGTTTGGAATCAACCATTTTATTCTTTTTTAAAAAATCATAGGCAGCTTTTTCTCGAGCACGAAATAACTGAGTATCTGCCTTATATTTCCCAGCAAGCTTTCCTGCATCCTCCACATTGGTCGGACGAATTCCTTTGCCATAGATATCTGCGGCTAATACAACATAGCCTTTTTCAGCTAATAGTTTTGCACTATTTTTTTCATGCTCAGATAAACCCATCCACTGATGAACAATAATCACGGCAGGACGGGTTCCACTTATAGAATCATCGTGAGCGAGAAATCCTTCTAAAGTAGTTTTTCCATCTTTGTATTCGACAACTTCTGTTTTTACACCCGCAACTGCAGATATACTTAGTGATCCAATTATCAGGGATAACAATACTGATATCTTTCTCATATTCACCTCAAAGATCTTTTTAAATTTAGTCTTAATCATAAAGACGTCGGATTAAAATGCTAAGTAGCACTCATATCTTTGCTAATTATCATTGCTGAGTTCTGAAAAAGGGAATAAAAATTATTAGATGTCACAAAAAATTTTTACTTATCCTATTAAAGTCGCGGCAGAACACATCGATTCATTAAATCATGTGAATAACGAAGTTTACATAAAATGGCTTTTAGAAGTTGCCATGGCTCACTCAAGTTCACTTGGATATACAATGGAAAAATTTTTATCCGATGGGTCTTGTTTTGTAGTTCGTAGACATGAAATTGACTATTTAGCGCCCGCATTTATCAATGAAGATTTAATTGTGGAAACATGGTTGAAAGAAGTTCGTGGAACTCGCACTTCGAGAGTCTACGCAATCAAACGTGCTAGTGACGAAAAAATCCTTATTAAAGCCGAGACTTTATGGGTTTATATCAATCTTCAAACTGGAAAACCCACAGAAATACCTCCACAATTAGCCGAAGCTTTTGCGGCTTTCGTCCACTAACAAAAACAGGTTCAATTGACAGCATTTTGAATTCCTATTTAACTTATCTAATACTAAATCGGAGTTCAAAAATGCTATTAAAAGTTTCTCTACTTATATCAACGATTCTATTTTCATCTTTTACTTTTGCAGACCAAGTACGTATTTACTGTCTGCCTAGTGACGTTGCTTGCCAAAGTAGAGTGCAAACTTTATTAGACTCTGTTGGTTGCGCTCATACCGGAAAACCTGATTGTCCGATGTATAATAATAGCTGTACTTTTCAAACTGTAAAATGCGCAAATACGATTATAAATGAAACTACCTATATAAAATATTGCCCAAGGAAATATCCTCAGGCTGTAGATCTGTCTTCTTACAAATTAAACTTAAGTGCCGACTTAGACAGAGATGCAAATGGTAGATATTTAGCCGGATATATTTGTAAAAATTAAGAAGAACTATTTAGTTTCTGCTTTTTTATATCTACTAAAAACTTCGCTTCGACCAAACATTGGAACTCCGACATAGCCACGAATATTTAATTTGTCTCTGTCGGATTTATCCAAAGACATTTTACATGAATAGGTTTTGCCACTCTTAGGATCATAAATAGATCCATCGATCCAACCTTCATTTTCCAGTTTAAAGTCTTTAAGAATTACAAGTCCTAATACTTTCTGAGATCTAAGCTTTGGATCTGGATTTTTTTCATCCAATTTATTTTCTTCTTCGGGACGAACCCAAGTTATTTTTCCAAAAACTTTATCGTCTTGAACGGTCATATCGATCCTTGCGTCTTTGGCGCTCGACCACCACTCCCCTAAAATATCCGCATTAGTAACCGTAGAAGCATTAACGCTTGATATAGCTAATAAAGATGTTAATAAAAAAGCACTTATCAGAAAAAGAATTTTATTATTTAAGTTCATAATTATTTTTTACTAAAAATCAGAAGTTTAGTTAACTATTTTTTGCACAAGTCTGTTAATATAGTACATCAGTCCCACACATATAATCGTAATAACTGACATTACATATCCAATAACTTCAAAGTGCAAAATCAGACCCGAAGTTTCCTGTATAACGA
>JBHIVS010000003.1:0-28106 GCA_041987885.1 Pseudobdellovibrionaceae bacterium
TGAAAAAAGTATTAGTCACCGGAGCCAACGGCTTTCTGGGAAGCTGGATCACAAAAACACTTGTTGAACAAGGTCATGACGTTTATGCCCTTGTTCGTCAAAATAGTGATCTCTCTGAAATTCAAAATATCAACTGCAAATTTGTATATGGTGATGTGACTGATATCTCCTCTCTCAGAACACATTTTCAAAATATGGACGCCATCTTTCATTTAGCTGGCGTCATTGCTTACAAAGCCTCTCAACGAAAACTAATGGAAAAAGTAAATGTCGAAGGAACCCGCAATGTTGTGGACGTTTGTGGAGAATTAAAAATTCCTCGACTGGTTTACTTATCCTCCGTCGTTGCTATCGGCTCTGGATTTACCCCACAAGAAATTCTTAATGAAAATAGTCCCTATAATATTAAACATTTAAATCTAGGTTATTTTGAAACTAAGCATGAAGCCGAAAAAATTGTGCTTAATGCTGTCTATGAGGGAAAGATTGATGCTGTCATACTCAATCCCTCTACAATCTATGGCTTCGGCGATGCAAAAAAAGGCAGCCGAAAAATGCAACTCAAGGTTGCCCAAGGCAAACTTAAATTTTACACCAGCGGCGGAGTCAATGTTGTTGCCGTCGAGGACGTCGTTAGGGGAATCATTAGCGCATGGAAAAAAGGCATCAACGGCGAAAAATATATTTTGAGCGGTGAAAATATCACTATTAAAAATTTATTTAAATTAATTGCAGAAGAAGCTCAGCAAACTCCTCCAAGTTTTGAAATTCCAAATTGGATTTTGCATTTAGTTGGTAGTATCGGCGACTTGTTAGAAAAATTTGGACTAAAAGGTCCCCTAAGCTCTGAAAATGCCCACACTGCAACGATGTATCATTGGTTTGATTCAAGCAAAGCTCAACGCTCTTTGGACTTTAAACCACGTCCCGCAAAAGAAGCTATAAAAAATTCTGTACAGTGGATGAAAGATCAAGGTTTGCTGAATAAGGATTCTCAATGAAGTCATTGCTAGCTTTCGTCGCTGGATTTATCGTCATCGTTATCATTACAGTTTTTGTGGCAAAGGATTTTTTACCTTCTGAAAATGAAATCAAAGGGTGCCTAACCACTAAAATGTATAAAGTGTATCTATGTCCTGATTCAGGAAGCTATACACCCCTAAAGAAAATTAATCCTATTATCTATAAGACTATTATTCTAACAGAAGACTCTGATTTCTATAATCATAAGGGTTTTGATTGGGGATCTATAGAGACTAATTTTAAGCAAGGCTGGAAAACAGGATCATTTAAAAGAGGCGGATCTACTATCTCTCAACAGCTCGCTAAAAACCTTTTCTTAAGTAAAGACAAAACCTTTATTCGTAAAGGAATAGAAGCTCTGATCACAAACAAACTAGAAAGCACTTTGAGTAAAAATGAAATTCTTGAAAAATACCTAAATGTTATCGAATTTGGTGAGGGTGTTTTTGGAATTAAAAAAGCTGCTCAATATTATTTTAAAAAGTCACCTTCAGAAGTAAATACCGCTGAAGCTGCTTTTTTAGCAATGATTCTTCCAAATCCAAAAAAATACTCTGCTTCTTTTTACAAAAAGGAACTAACACCTTTTGCATATAAGAGAATGACTAAAATCGTAAACGATCTTTATCAATACAACCGAATTACTGAAGAAGATTATACGCAAGCTCAAAGGGAGTTAACTTACTTCTTCAAGGAAGCTCCTCCTTTTGATGAAAACAGCTTAGATGAAATTGACGAGAGCGATATTGAAGAGTTTTTAAATTCAGAGTCTCATCAACAAAAAGAATCAGAACCTTTTATTGAAGAAGAAACTGAAGAAATACCCAACATAGAGTCAAACAATCCAGAAACCATAGAGGGCGCTGAAAACTCAGAGTCCTCTATTTAAGCAATTTACCTGCAACTCTCTTTAAAGCGAATTTAAATAAAAAAATCGTTAAGGCCAGTAGAAAAGCCACATGCCCAATCACCTCGGCGGACAAGCCCTCGTATAAACCGGAGCGAACGGCCGTTACTGCGTGGGTCAACGGGAATATATAAGACAAATATTTTACTCCTGTTGGTAATTGCTCAACAGGAAAATAAGTTCCGCTCAACAAGCTCATTGGAACAATAAGTCCCGAAGTTGAATAAATAAATGAATCATAGTTCTTTGCAAAAGATGTAAAGATCATACCGACACAGGCAAATAAAAAACTAAGAATAAATAAAATTGGAAATATAAAAATTAATCTCCAAGAATCTAATAATCCAAAAAACATCGAAACAACACATACTCCTATTACACCAATAAAGGCCTTCGAAGCTCCCCAAAGAATTTCACCAACAATGATTTCTTCAGGTCCTATACGTGTTAACATAATTGTTTGATAAACTTTTTGATGAGTGAGTTTCGTATAACTTCCATAGGTACACTCAAAAAAAGCAACCATCATAGCTGTTGAGCACAACAATCCTGGAAAAAAGAATTCTACATAAGACATAGAGCCGATATTGCTAACAAAAGATCCTAAGCCGAACCCAATAGCTCCTAAATACACCACGGGCTCTAGAACAATCCAAAACAAGGAAACTAGCCATGTCTTCTTAAAATAAAGATAATTACGAAGCCAGACGTTTTTAATTCCATCGTTCATCTTGGGAAGATTTGCTGATTTTTTTGCAGTCTTCATTCATCCCTCAATTGATGCCCAGAAAGCTTTAAAAAGACATCATTTAAAGTTGGTTTACGGAATAGAATAGTATCACTCGATATCAAGGACAGCACAGCTTTGCCATCTTGGTTTTCATTCACCAATACAGAAACCGTGTTATTTAAAACTTGATACGTATACCCAGCATTTTTTAAACGTCCCAAATAATAATTCAAATCAGATGGATTTGTTTGAAACTCAACAACTTCATGGCCAATAAGATCTTTGATTAGATCTCTAGGTTTTCCAATAGCTAAAATTTTTCCATGATCCATAATCGCTACGCGATCACACATCGTTTCAGCTTCTTCCATATAATGAGTTGTAAGAATAATAGTATGATTGTCAGCTTTGAGTTTCTTAAAGAAATCCCAGATCCAAACTCTAGCCTGAGGATCAAGACCCGTTGTAGGCTCGTCCAAAAATAAAATTTCTGGTTGATTCATAAGTGAGCGGGCAATAACTAAACGTCTTTTCATTCCCCCACTCAAAGTTTCAACAGGTCTATCGCGATACTCATCAAGCTTCATCATACGCAATAATGACTGCGCACGAACAAATGCCTCAGATTCAGGGATATTATTATAACTCGCAAAAACTAAAAGATTTTCTATAACAGAGAAGTCTACATCTAGACCGTCTTCTTGAGGAACTACCCCTATACGGGATTTAATTTCACGAAAATTTTGCTTAACATTGAGCCCTAATACATAGAGCTCTCCGCTAGTAACTAAGGACGAGCAATACATCATACGCATGGTTGATGATTTACCCGCCCCATTAGGACCTAACAGCCCAAAACACTCGCCCTTATGAATTTCAAAACTAATACCGTTAACAACGACTTTATCATCGTATTTTTTGGTCAAATCTTTTATTTCTAGGGCGACGTCTTTAACCATTATGCCTTCGCTGCTCTCGCACGAGCATTAGGACTTAATTCACGACAACGAATACGGATGTGGCTTGGCGTAACTTCGATAAGTTCGCTTTCTTTAATCCATTCCATTGCACGCTCTAGAGTCATCTTTTTAACTGGAACAAGTCTCATCGCTTCGTCTGTACCAGAGGCACGAACATTTGATAATTTCTTTTCACGAGTGATATTTACTTCTAGATCATTTTCTTTTGCGTGCTCACCAACGATCATGCCTTCATACACTTCTGTATTATGCTCAACCATCATTACACCACGCTCTTGAAGATTCCAAATAGCGTAACCAGTCGCGAAACCTTTACGATCAGAAATCATCGCACCATTCATACGGTGTTCAATTTCTCCACGGTAGTCATCCCAACCGTCAAATTGCGTATTCAAAAGACCTGTACCACGAGTATCAGTTAAGAAGTCTGAACGGTAACCAATCAAACCACGAGAAGGAATACGGAACTCTAAACGTGTACGACCAGTACCTTTTTGTACCATGTTCGTCATAACACCTTTACGTTTTCCAAGTTTTTCAGTTACAGCACCAACGTACGGATCTTCGATATCGATAACCGCAATTTCCATTGGTTCTTTTTTCTTACCATCTTCCATTTTGAATTCAACTGTTGGTTTAGACACTAAAAGCTCAAAACCTTCACGGCGCATTTGCTCAATCAAGACACCCAATTGAAGCTCACCACGACCAACAACTTTGAAAGAGTCAGTGCTATCAGTTTTTTCAACACGGATCGCAACGTTATAAAGAAGCTCTCTCTCTAAACGTTCTAAAATTTTACGAGAGGTCACGTTTTTACCATCTTGACCTGCGAAAGGACCATTATTTACAGAGAACACCATACCAACTGTAGGTTCTTCAACTGTGATTCTCTCTAATGGGCGTGGGTCAGCCGCAGAAGTAATAGTATCACCAATAGTGAAGTCTTCCATACCTGCGATAACTGCGATATCCCCTGCACCAATTTCTTGAGCCGGAACTTGTGAGTTAACTTTGTATTGGAAAAGAGCAGAAACTTTAACTTTCTTAGTGCCTTTTTCCTGAACGCAAACAACTTCGTCACCAACTTTGATCGAACCAGCTTTTACGCGTCCGATAGCAAGTCTACCTACGTAGTCAGAGTAAGAAATATTAGAAACCATTACTTGAAGAGGATGATTTTCTTCAATTGCAGGAGGGGGAACTAGGTTTACGATTGCATCGTAAAGAACTTCCAAAGAACCTGTGTTTACATTTGGATCAAGTGTTGCCATACCTTCACGCGCGATTGCATAGATAGTATGGAAATCACATTGCTCTTCATTTGCATCAAGATCGATGAATAAATCGAAAAGTTCATTATGAACTTCTTGAATACGAGCATCGGCACGGTCAATTTTGTTAATACAAACGATAACTTTTTTGCCGCCCTCTAGAGCTTTTTTCAAAACGAAACGAGTTTGAGGCAATGGACCTTCGGACGCATCACAAAGAAGGATACAACCATCAACCATATTCAAGATACGTTCTACTTCTCCACCGAAGTCACTATGTCCCGGAGTATCTACGATATTAACTTTAATATCTTTGTACATGAACGAAGCATTTTTTGCTGCGATCGTGATTCCGCGTTCTCTTTCCAAGTCCATAGAGTCCATTAATCTATCTTCGACTTGTTCGTTATCACGGAACGTACCAGCTTTTTTCATAAGCTGATCCACCAAGGTAGTCTTACCATGGTCAACGTGCGCGATGATCGCAATATTTCTAATCTTCTTTGGATCTTGAATCATATATACCCTTCGTTTGAAAACGATTTTAATTATTTATATTTTAAAATATCAATTTTTAAATTAACCATGTCCACCCATGAGGAACTCCTCTTGGCTGGTATCTTCTTGCTCTATACTACCGATATTCGCAAAAAATTCATTTGCGAGTACAAGAATCTCTTCATTGCATTTTGAAGTAAAAAGATTTTTTCTAAACTGAGCCGCACCAGAATAACCTGTTGAAAACCAAGCTGCAAACTTTCTCAATTGAATTCCTAGAACATGCTCATCACAATGCGCCACAAGCTCTTTATGCAGACCTTGGAATAGGGTTGCATAGTCACGTTGAACGACTTTTAACTCTTCACCGCGATAGAGACTCAAAGCATCCATGAAAATATAAGGATTCTTCAGACATCCACGCCCAATCATCACGCCATCACAGCCAGATTCTTTAAGCCTAGCTACGGCCTGACGAGGATTTAAAATATCTCCATTACCCAATATCGGAATTTTTGATTTGGCTTTGACGTCAGTAATAAATTCCCAGTCGGCAAGCCCAGAATAACCTTGAGCCCGAGTTCGACCATGAATAGCAACCCAGCTAATACCTTCATTGTAAGCAATATTACAAACCTCAACGGCATTGCGACTGGTAGAATCCCATCCCGTACGAATTTTAATAGTCACCGGAATTTGAACGGCACCTTTGACTGCTGATAAAACCTGCTTGAGCATCACTGGATCTTTTAACATCGCAGAGCCCGCACCTTTTTTTACAACCTTTGGAACTGGACAGCCAAAATTTAAATCTACAAAATCACAACCCTCTGCCTCTGCCACTTTTGCAGCTCTGGCTAATACTTCTGGATCTTCTCCGAAAAGCTGAATGCCCACTGGTCTTTGAGTTTCATCGAAACTCATCAACTTCATCGTTCTTTCAGACTTATGCTCGATACCATTAGCGCTCACAAGTTCAGTAACAACTACGCTGGCATCAAGTTTTTTTATGAAAGTACGAAAAGCGTGATCAGTGATGCCTGCCATAGGTGCAAGCACGAACGGATTATTTTTTATAGCTTCAACTGGACTCATAGGTTCTGCGGTATATCAAATCTAAGATGTCTTGAATAGTAAAATAGAGAGAATAATTAAAGAAAATCAGACATTTATAAGGTTTTCACGTTTCATTTAAATGGATTTAAAAGCGATTCTAGCGACTTTGAACCTCTCCACAAAAAAAAGGGGGTCCCCTCAGGCTCCCCCTTTTTAAATTACTAGTTTTTAATTTATTTAATACTTTCAGTTACTTATATGTCTATTTTAGCCAAGCAACTCGCCCCTCTTGCTGTCGAGGCGCCTTCGGCGGTTCATGATCGGGATAACCCACTACGACCGCGCAAAGTAACTCTAACTCGCCTTTTTTATACTCTTCTAACTCCGTAACTCCTAAAAATCTATCTACCTCTTCTTTGATTTCCAGTGGAGCTCCCATCGTGCAGCAGCCAAGACCCTCGACGAAACAAGCTAAGTTTAAATTTTCCACAGCCATATACACAGAGCCAATGCTTGTATGATAACGCTCCTCTTGGTCATTGTGAGAATAAGCAAAAATCACCACGGGAGCATCTCCGAGAGTGTAAAAAAATCTTTCTGTAAATTGATACAAAGAAGGCTTTAATCTTTGTTGTAAAATATCTTTAATTCCCGTCCATGCTTTTTGAGAATACTGCAAATACTCATTTCTCTTTTCACCAGTGACGACAAAAAATCTCCAATTCTGGCGATTTTTTCCAGAAGGCGCTTCCATAGCAGCATTTAAAAGTTTTTCTATGAGCTCTTGGGGAACCTCTTGCTGCTTAAATTTTCGGATAGATCTACGTGTTTTTAATAACTGATAAAATGATTCTTTTTCCATCCCGTTCTCCTCGTAAACTAGACCCATCCTACTGCCTGAAAGGTTTCTCATTCAATTAAATTTGTGGCAAAATTCTAAGCATGACAACTCACACAGACGAACCTCGTATTAAAAAAAATGAAGCCTTTTTTCTCGCAGCTCTCACACTTGTAGCAATTCTTTTGGTTTGTCTTGCTATTATCCCGCAAACTCGACAAAACATTAAAAAATTATTTATTTCTCAAGATCGAAAAATTGTCGCCAAAGTAGATGGTCATTTAATTAATTCCGACAAAAAATTTACTGTCCTAAAAATTAAAGAAGGCAGCAAACTGACCCTTGAACTTTATTCACCCGACGAAGAAGGAAATTTAACTCTCCTAAATCGCACCCCTTTATTCGATTCAAGAGACGGATATTTAGATGTTAAAGACAGCGCTACTAATCTAGCAATTATGGATGTCGACAAAGATGGTATTAACGAGGTGATAGCTCCTACCTACGATGATCAAATGGTACCTCGATTGAATATTTTTAAATACAACTCTGATAGCAATGCCCTTGACCGTGTTGCCGCCCCCGAAGACTTCAAATACTAAAAAGCCCCACAATAAGTAGGGCTTGAATGCTTTTCTATATTTTATTTATACAAATCTATTCGTCTTAATTTTGAGTCGTTCGTTTTTGTAAATCACGCCACGATTTACCTTCGCGAGCTTTTCGATCTAATTGAAACTTTTTAACTGCATTGTGATGGTCCTTATAGTTTTCTGAAAAAATATGAGTACCGTCATTTTGACTCACAAAAAATAAATACTGACTTTGAGCTGGATTGACCGCTGCCAATAAAGCCTCTTTGCCAGGATTTGCGATCGGCCCAGGAGGCAATGCAGGAATTACATAAGTATTGTACCTTGTCGGCTGACGTAAATCCGCACGAGAAATACTAATAACAATACGACCCAAGGTTTCCGCTTTACCATAAATAACTGTTGGATCTGTCTGCAATTTCATTTTTTGATTCAAACGATTATGAAATACAGAAGAAATTAAAGGTCTTTCCTCTGGAGCGCCTGTTTCTTTCTCAATGATACTCGCTAAGGTCACGATCTGTTGGCGGTTCATCCAACCTACTTTGTCTTGAGTTTTTACATCTTCATAAACCGTTAAAAACCTTTTCACCATATTAGAAATTAACTTTTTGGTGTTGGTGTATTTAGTCAGCATATAAGTTTCAGGAAATAAATATCCTTCTAAGCTTTCTAACGGCTCTCCTAAAACCTCGCTGATGAATTGCTTATCTCTGGTCAAAGCAAAAAACTCTTTTGCTGATCCATAGCCTTGTTTTTCATAAAGCAACGCTATTTCATAAGTGCTCAAACCTTCAGAAACTGTGAAAGCCCGCGCAATACTTTTTCCCGAAGTTATGACAGTTAAAACACGGTCGGGAGTCATATTTGTGAAAAGCTGATATTCTCCGGCTTTTACGTTATTACGCTGATTTTTGAAGCGAGCATAATAGTTAAAATATTTTGCATTAGTAATCAGACCCTTATCTTTAAGATCATTTGCGATCGCCATAAAAGACGACCCCGTTTTAACCTCATAAATAATTTCGTTAGCCTGTGAACTCGGTGCCGTTTTTAAAAATGAAGTCAGTACGTAAAACGCACCTCCTCCAACAATAGCAGCAACAACAACTAAAACTAATGCAATTTTTTTCATTACTTCATATCCAAATTCATTCCAGGCAATATTTTTGCCGGATCAAAAGGTGTAGAATCTTCAAGACTTGCAACTGGAACCGTGCAGTATTGAATAGCAAAATGAGCAGATGGTCTGTCGTTACCGGATTTACCCATGCCTCCGAATGGCAAACGAGAGCTTGAACCATTCGTAGTTCTGTTCCAATTCAGCAAACCCACACGTGCTTGCAGCAAGGCTTCATTATAAAGGCTTTGATCTTTTGAAAACAGAGCCATGACCAAACCATAACCAGACGAATTCACAATTTCCATCGCATGGTTAAAATCATCCGTTTTATAGATAGCCACGTTTGGACCAAAAATTTCGCTTTTTTGATAAACACTGTCTCTATCAAACTTATTTACCATATGAATAGATGGCGTTACGTAGTGACCTTTGTGTTTCAAATCTAAAACTTTTCCACGCATTAAGCTTTCACAATTTTCACGATTAGCTATTTCTTGAAAACGGATATATTTTTCAACAGCTGCTTCATTAATAAGCGGCCCCATGAAAGTATTTTCTTTCCAATGACCAATCGTTAGTTTTTTTGCCGCCTCATAAAAACGGTCCGTAAATTGATCCGCAATTTTAGGATGTAAAATAATTCTAGATGTACAAGAACAACGCTGACCAGCTGTCATATAAGAACCTACTAAGCTCTCATAGATAGCCTTATCCATGTCTGCATCATCCCAAACAACAGTCGCGTTTTTTCCACCCATTTCGAGAGCTAAAATTTTCCAATATTGATTTAACGTCTCTTGTTTAATTTTTAGACCAACTTCATAAGATCCGGTAAATAGAACTCCATCCACAAGATCATTGGCAACTAGCCGTCCACCCGCAGCTCCGTCACCTTGAACCATATTAAAAACGCCCGCAGGAAGAGCTGCTTTTTCATAAAGTTCCGCCATGAATTGACCAACTGCTGGAGTTTGCTCAGAAGGTTTAAATACAACCGTATTTCCTGCTATCAAAGCCGGAATGATATGACCATTTGGTAGATGTGCGGGAAAATTGAAAGGCCCCACAACTGCCATCACGCCACGAGAACGATAACGAATAACTCCATCTACTTGTGGCAGAGCATTTTCAATTCTTTCATCAGCAATAAGCTTTAAAGATTCACTAATTGTAATATCAATTTTTGCACCTAATGCTTTTGCCTCCGTCATGGCTTCCCAAGCAGGTTTTCCTGTATCTCTGGAAATAACCTGAGCCATTTGCTCAGCATGAGTATTAAAAACTTCGCGCAATCTTAATAAATGACTTTTTCTAGCTTCAAGGGACAAACGAGCCCATTCCGGATATGCTTTTTTTGCAGCAGCACAGGCTTCATCTACATGATCATGTTTGAAAGGAACCGTCATCACTAGATCAGATAGATCCGAAGGACTGATATCTTTGAACTCACCATTTCCTTTATCAACGGGAACAAAACGACCATTAATGAAATCACCCTTATAATGTACTGGATATATTTGTGTGCTCATCTCTATTTACCTTTATGGTTGTAATTAAATGGACTCATATAAACATCTTCACCCAATTCCAAACCTAAAAGCTGTCGTGTTTTAACTGGAAGGGCTATATCATTTCCGCGAATATCCGCGGAGGTTAATGTCACTTTAAATTCATCATGAGTCGTAGCAACTAAGCCCTGCTCTCGATAAATGGGATCTTTGCAATCAATCAACTTCAATCTGCGACCTTGAGTGATTGGCAAAATTTGCGAAACATTCGCACCGTAATGAGGTCCTCCATCAAATGGATCCACCTCATCAAGATAAGAAAAACCAATACTCTCTAAAAGATGCTGAGCGGGTTTCGTCGCTTCTCCAACTCGACCCAAAACCAATCTTGCCTTTGAATCTAATAAGCACAGATAAATGTCATCTTGAGGAAATAAACTTTCAATAAATTCTCTGTGAGATTGAGATAATAAGTCTGCTTCTTGATACGGAAGCCCCGTAAACCTACGGCCTAATGATTCCCAAAACTCACTACGCCCCTCTTCTGTTAAAGGCGGCGTAAGTTCACAGAGCACTCTTTCTTCAAATCTTTCCGGATATAAACCCATATACAAGAATCTTGAAAGACTGATTTGTTTTCCTAGTTTTTCTGGTCGACGACGATAGGTTTTATCCACTAGCAATCCACCAATTTCCGTAGGCCCATCATAGTCCAAGCCAAAACGTAAAACCTGATGAATAAATCCAACACCTAAATCTTGAGAAAAATGGTCTCGCTTAAAGATTTTAAAGTAGCTGTGGGGCACTTCATTATTTCCATGTTTCGCAAGAACCAATGAACTACCTACAACTAGTTTTTCTTCAACATCTTCTAAAACAAATAAATATTCCGCTTGTTCCTTTGGCAGGTCTCCAGAAAATGACTGAACACTGCGATCAATTTTTTCAGATATGACTTTTTTATCCCCTGGTAAATTTAGCAAATTAAACTGCTTTGCTAAATCTACTAACTGACCAAGATCATCAAAATGCACTGGCCTTACTATAAAACTCATAGGCAAAACCTTTCAATAATACGCTTATAAAATTCAGTGGCTTTATTTAAATCTTCTAAAGCAACATGCTCATGAGGTGTATGCATATTGTCCTCCCGTTTTCCAGGGCCAAAACAAACACAATCAATTCCAAGTCTTGTAAAAATACTTGCCTCATTCGTGGAAGATTGGGTAATTGTACGATCACTCAATCCCATATCTTTTAATTCTTGCAAACAGCCTCTTACCAACATCGCATCGTCATCTGTACGATAGGGTTTTTTGTAATCGACAATTTTAAAGTGGGCCTGATTGGCACTACAAACTTCCCCTAAATATTTCATCCAATTTTCATAGACTTCATGATCTACCGAGGGAGGAATGCGACATGTACCAAACATTTGCACGCCGTTTTCGGTAGTACGAACCATTCCGATATTTAAAGTAGGAATACTTGGCATGAATGATTCATCAACATATTTTTTAAAATCATCTTCTAATTTTAAAATGCTATTATAAATATTTGATATTTTCTTAAGCAATGAATCCTTTAAACTCGTTACCATGTCTATTTCTAAATAAGCATGAGCAGCAACAGAATTTGTATTATTACCACCGTCAATTTCCATGACGTTAATAGACTCAGGCAGCATTAAAATATGATTTAATAACTTTAAGATAGCACTGTCACCAAGATGAGGGACCGAAGAGTGAACGGTCTTTCCTCTAAAAATTTTCGACTGTGTAGCTGTTGATTCTCTAAGATTATGATCTTCACGATATTTTTTTTCTTCTTCAGAAAAAGGAATATCAATTTCCACACTGGCAAAACCTTTGCCCGAACTGATAATTTTTAAATCACTAGCTTCCCCAATGACCGCCATTTTTGCAGATATCTTATTTTTACGAATGAGCTTTAAAGCTCCATGCATTCCTGTCTCTTCACCAAAAGTTCCCACTAACACAGGGGGAAGCTTCCACGCACGATTTGATCCAAAAGACGCCATCGCCTCAAGCTTGCACAAAAAATCAAGCTTTACATCCGCTGTCCCTAATCCGTAAATTTTTCCATCAATAATATGTGCATCAAAGGGATTGGAATCATTCAAAGTCCAAAGAGAAAAAGGCCCAGGATCAACAGTATCTAAATGCGTCTGCAATAAAAACTCTGAGTCTGGACGACTGTCCTGAGGGCGAACAATGATATTCGCTTGAAGCAAATCTCCAACTACTTCTTCTTGAAGCTCCACACTCAGACCTTTGGATTTTG
The DNA here is from genome assembly GCA_041987885.1 of Pseudobdellovibrionaceae bacterium. GTDB lineage: Bacteria > Bdellovibrionota > Bdellovibrionia > Bdellovibrionales > Bdellovibrionaceae > Bdellovibrio. The sequence continues at coordinate 12,835 of JBHIVS010000003.1, forward strand.
CAAAGGTCTCTAACCACTTGGCAGCTTCATAGCTGCCGTGGGTAGGTGTGGTATCTATTGAAATAAGATGTCGACAAGCCTCAACGAAGTTCAATTAAACACCTTCAAGCAAGGTTTTCTCAATAATCGATAGCGCCAAATCAATATCAGCATCCGCGATAATTGCCGGCACTAAGAATCTAGCTCTAACGGGATCTTTACCACATGGGAATGCGATAACCCCATTTTTAAAAAGATTATTTAAAAATTTATTAACATTATCTTTTTTTCCATCAAGTGGAGTAAACGCAATCATTAAACCCAAACCACCTGCGTCTTGTGCAATACCCTTGCATGTTGTTGTGTTTAAGCGATTGATTCCATCAATAAAGCGTTTATGAATTTGATGAATGCGACCTTGAGGCCCCAAGTACCCTTCAGAAAGCATTTTCAGCATTTCTGTTCCCGCAGACAATGCTGGAGTAGCACCCGAAAAAGTGCCTGCGATCAGACCCGGTTTTGGATTGTATTCTTCAGTATAAAGAGTCGCACCAATTTGTGCTGTCTTTGCAATTGTACAGATATCAACATATTGGCCAAAATCCAAAGTTTCAAAAGCAAAATACTCACCTGTACGAGTAAATGTTTGAACTTCGTCAACCCATACTGCGATTTTTTTGGACTTACAAAACTCTAAAAGAGGAATGAAAAATTCTCTTGGGGCCGCTTGATATCCACCCTCTCCTAACATCGGCTCAAAACTGAAAGCAGCGATCTGGCCTTCAAATTTAGCGGCGTGTTCTTTCATCGCATTTAAAGTTTTTTCACCTGATTGAGGATCATTTTTATCATAAAAAGGAATACGCAAAACTTCATCATAAGTTGGTAAACCTTGTTTATAAGCTGGATTGTCAGTAAGTTCCGCCATCATTGTAGAACGACCTGCGAATGCATCTTTAAATCCAATGACATACTTTGCAGGAGAATTTTTTTGTCTGGCAATTTTAATTGCATTCTCATTAGCCATTGTTCCACAGGTTGCTATCCAAGCATGCTTTAGACGGCTTTTCTTAGAAGCAATATTCACAAGAATCTCAGTAAATTCTTTATATTCTTTGTTCGGTTGTAAGTTCCCTTGAATCAGAATATCGCACAAAGAACCTCTAACAGCCGCAGCAATCACACGTGGATGTGAATGGCCAAACAAATGAATGCCGATTCCGTTAATTAAATCTAGTTTTACAGAACCATCTTCAAGCTCAACATAAACTCCACGACCTGCTCCTGTTCCCATATAAGGATAGTGAAGAGGTCTGCCACGAAGATTCCCCGTTTGCTCAAGCAAATTTTTTGCATGATTTTCAAGCTCAGGGTTTGGATTTTTAATTCCTGAAACTTCAGAATTCAAATTTTGAACTTCTGCCACTAGATCTTTAATCAAAGTATTAACTTTTTCAGATTTTTGAATACGATGGCCAACTAAAGAACTCATAATACCTTTCGCGAGTTATCCACTCATTTGAAATAATCTATCCGCGTCTAGTTTACTCCTCCCCTCTGCCTAAGACAAGACACGGCCTAGACAGGATGATGATTTTGTCGTTAAACTTAAGATCGCAATGAGTCGAAAAATTACTTTCATCCTAGTTTTTATAAGCTGCGTTTTTTCTTTCTGCTTTGGACATGCGTCCTTTGAAGAAGGCAATAAACTCTATTTGGAAAAAAAATATGATGAGGCTTTTAAGCAATACCAGTCTCAGCTTGAAAAAGACCCTTTAAACACCTCTGTTTTAGTGAATATTGGTCTAACTGATTTCCATAGAGGACAGCCTTTAATGGCCTTGGGGTATTTTAGAAAAGCTCTGGCAATAGACCCTCAAAATGCCAGTGCTGAAGCTGGACTAAAGTATGTAAGCAAACAACTTAAACTCCCTCAAATTCCTCAGAATCTAAGCACTTTAGACCTTATCAATAAGTATTATCTGGATAATATTTCATTAGAGGCTCTCTTTATTTTCTCTTTGATTGGTTTTGGTTTTTCCGGATATTTGTGGATCCGCTATTTAGGTCGCAGAAAGCAATCTTTCGAAAAAGAATCAGCTCTTCCTCCTACGCCGATCGTTGCCGTCTTACTCTCGATGTTTTTTGTCATATTTTCACTGTCTTTTGCTCTGAAACTTTGGGATGCCCAGTTTACAAGAGGCAGCATAATTGCTGAAAAAATCTCTTTACAAACTGCCCCTGGAGAAGACCAAGTATCTATTATGGACCTCTATGGTGGATTTGAGGTCAAAGTTCTCCAAAGAAAAGACGATTGGCTACAAATTAACTACCCAGGAACTCCTAGCGGGTGGGTTAAAAAATCAGCCGTGATGATGACGCATTGACAGCTAGACCAAGGTCAAAATATGATTTAGCTCTATGCTAAAAACGCTCCGAGTCATCATAAAATCATTCGTCGTACTTTTCATCATGGGAAATATCATTTCCTGTGCCTCTACTGATCGCAATGCAGACACCCCAGAGGGTGCTTTTGCTTTAGCTGAAGAGTTTGAAAAATCAGATCGTTTCGAAGAAGCTCTTCGTAGATATTCAGAAGTAAAAAATAAATATCCTTACTCTAGTTACGCCACAAAGGCTGAGCTTGCCATCGCCGATGTTTACTACAAACAAGAGTCCTATGGCGAAGCTCAACTTTCCTACCAAATGTTTAAAGAACTGCATCCTACGGCTGCAAATATTGATTACGTACAATACAAGATCGGCATGAGCTATTATATGCAATTGCCTTCAACAATCGATAGAGACTTAACTTTAGCAAACGATACCATCGTTCAATTTAGTGAATTGATTAAGAAATATCCAAACTCAGAACACGTCAAAGATGCTCAAGAAAAACGCACAAAAGCTGTGAAAATGCTCGCTGAAAAAGAAGAGTATATTGCGGATTTTTATTTTAAGAGAAAGATCTTTGAAAGTGCCCTCAGCCGCTATGAAGGTCTTTATAACAAATTCAGAGGCTTAGGTTTTGATGCCAAAGCTCTTTCACGAGCGAGTATTTCAGCGCATAGAATTGGTGATACGACTAAGGCAAAAAAATACGAAGAAATACTGGCCAAAGAATTTCCGAATTCTTCTGAGTTAAAAGCAGCTATGAAGGAGATCGAGTAATGAATGCACTTCATGACGATATGCTTTCCGAAGCTCGTGGTTACTTTATTAATGGTAACTACAAAATGTCGGAGCCTATTTTAAATCAAATGCTCCTGCAAAATACTCGTAATCCAGAAGTTTACCAGATGCTTGCGACTATTTTTTACGACAAAGGACAATTCAGCAAGGCGATTAAAACCTTCAAAAGAGCTCTAGAAATAGACCCTACTTACACCGACGCCAGCGTAGGCCTTTCAATCATCCTGAATGATTTGGGCAAATATGAAGAGGGGAAACAAGTTTTTCTAGATGCCCAAGTACAACTTGATACTAAATCTGGCCGACAAGATCCTTATGTAGATGAAAAACTGGCTTCCAAACATGAAGAGCTGGCGGATTTATACTATCAGTACAAAAGATATGGCGAAGCTCTCGAGCAGCTGTTAAAAGCTCAAAAGCTTTCTAGCAGAAAAGCTGAAATCACGATGAGAATTGCTGAAGTTCACGTTCAATTGGGAAATCAAGACCGTGCGGTCAAAGATCTTAAAGGTCTGATTCGTGAATACCCACACCTAATACCAGCTCGCCTAAAGCTTGGGGTGATCTTTTATAATTCAAACAACATTGCTGAAGCCACAGAACAATGGGAGAATATTCTCATTCGGGATCCACAACATCCCGAAGCTTTGCGCTATTTAAAAATGGCTCAAGCAGCAGGCATTACATCCATTGAATTATAGTATTGAGTTACAGAGGCTTTGAATATGGCACAACTTAAAGATCAGATGGTTTCCCTTTTCACGAGTGAAGAAATCAAAGAGTTTATCTCTCAAATCGCAAGTCAAATCGAGTCTGACTACGAAGGAAAAGAAATTATTTTCATCTGCCCTTTACGTGGTTCTGTGCATTTTACGGCCGATCTAATGAGACAGATTGACCTTCCTCAACAAGTGGACTTTGTGCATGTAAGAGCCGTTGAAAGAGGCGGTACAATCGTTGTCGAAAAAGATATTTCTATAGATATCACAGGTAAACACGTCATTATCGTCGAAGAAATTATCGATACAGGTAGAACTTTAAGCTTCTTGCGCAACCGTCTTTTTGCTTCAAACCCTGCATCTTTAAAAATCGCTGCTCTTTTAGATAAGCCAGCTCGCAGAGAACTACCTCTAAAAGCAGATTATATCGGTAAAACAATCGAAGATCGCTATGTTATCGGATACGGCATGGACTCTGAAGAATTAGGCAGAAATTATCCAGATATTTACGCTCTAAAAAATTAGTAATTTAAATCATTCTGTAGGGTAAAATTTAGAAAACTATAGAACTCGGGCCAAAATATATAGAAAATTTAAATTTGAAGGACACCTGTGAAGATTTTCACGGGTGTTTTTGTATCAAACTAAGACACGACGACATTTACAACGAATAAAATAACAACACAGAATGCATAAAGAAAAACAAGGTGCTTCGGCATGATGAGATCTCCTAAATGAGAATCTATTTTCAAAATAGACTTTCGTCAATACTGTCTAAAAATTTTTATACAGCCCCCACGCTCAAGCTCGCCAAACGTCCAAAGTCTGGACGATCCTTCCCCTTTATTTTTCGAAAAAGACATTTCCTATAATTTCAAAATGAGACACATTTTTTAAGATTTCCCTCTGAAAATAGCCTCTAAATTCCAATGTCCCCTCAAGAAAATCCCAAATTTAGCCGATAAATTAGATAGGAGGATTATCCATGAAAAATCTTAAAAACATTTCAAAAAAACTTCTTAAGAATGAACGCGGTCAAGGTGCAACAGAGTATATCCTATTGTTAGTCGTGGTTGTCGCTCTAGTTATGATGTTCAAAGACAGAATCTCTACGACAGTAAAAGACAAAATGTCTGAACTTCAAGGCAGCATCAGCGGCGTTACTAGCGAGTAATTGCAGGTATAGGTCATGACCATTGAATACGTCCTTCTCGTCACTGCGACCTTTTTCTTTATCGTCAAAGGTATGCTCACGATTCCAAATGCGGCTTTTAAAAAGTCAGGGCCGCGCTTGGCAGCAAGAGTAGAACAGCAGATTGAAACGGGGGCGGGGTTTAAACCATCGCAAGGGAATAAAATCAAATGGGAAGTGAAGTAATGAGAAATCCAATTTCAAATAATAACGGCCAAGTTATTATTGAAAATATATTGCTCATGACAATCCTCATCGGAGGAATCATTTTCCTTTCTAATTCCCTGCGTGAGTCACAAACCGTCGCAAAACTTATCAGTGGTCCGTGGACAAAAATATCTGGAATGCTGGAATGTGGTGTCTGGGAAGCCCCATCAAAGGCCTGCACCAAACATCCAAACCAAATAGATCGAAGTGTTTCTTATGATCCAAGATAGAGGAGTAAATGCGTTTTAACCAAAAAAGACCCTTTTCTCAAAGAAAAAAACAAGGCGGATTTATAGCTGCTGAGTTCATTTTCGCCCTTATAATAGCGGCTGGGATCAGTATTGTCTTTTTTGCGATTAATTTTACTCTCTCGATGGCTGAGGTTGCTCAGTACATCGCTTTTTCAACTGCCCGTTCTTATGCGGCCGCCGACCTCAATGTTGGAGCCCAAGAGGCCAATGCTCGTGAAAAATTTAGTTCACTGATGAGCAATCCAACGATTAAAGCTCTTTTTCGCGATGATGGTTGGTTTAAAATCACAAATCTTGAACTCAGAGGAACAAACTCCTCTAATTTTGATAGTGACTATGCCTCAAGCCGTATTCCTCAAACGGGAGTACGCTTTAACTTTACCCCAAGACTTCTAAATCTTCGCGTGGCTTTAATTGGCCGAACTTCCATTGATGGGGAAGACTACGGAGCAAAAATCACGGGTCTTTTAATTCGTGAACCTACATGGGAAGAATGCTTTAACGGACAAGTTCGTATTCGTTACGAAACTATTGTTCGAGATATCGACCCACGTTTTCAAGACCTTGCCAAAGACACTAAAGGCTATTTAGCACTGGAGGATAACGGATGTTAAAAAAGTCCTACTCCCCTACCAGCTTAAATAACAAAGGAATGGCCGTTCTTGAGATAATTCCGATCATCACAGTGATCGTACTATTACTTAATTTTTCAATTGGCTTTTTTGGATCGATTCACACAGGCATTTTACAATCTATTTCTAGCCGTAACTATGCTTTTGAAACATTCTCTAATCGATCTGATCTGACTTACTTTAGAAATACTATCACTAGCTCTAGCGATCTTATTTCCTACCAAGAATCAGGAATGAGAATTCATGGAACAAAAACAGAAGACGACAACAGTATTCGTTTCACTGCTTCCACAAGAAATATCGCATTTTTTGAAAAGAAAAATGCTGCTGAAATTGAAGGAAACGATGGCAATAGCCACATAGAAACCAGCAACTTAGCCAGCGGGAGAAACGAAAAACTTTCCGTAAACCCGATCTGGATTAAGACTACTTATGGAATATGTTTAAACTCAGAATGCAAAGGCATCAACTAAGGGGACATGATGGGATCAAGCGAAACAAAAAATTTATACATCTCCCTCGCTCTCGGAATATTTGCGACATTCATGTTGTATAGCTATTCGCAGGAAAAAAAGGCCGAATACGACAAAAGATTCGGATCTACAAAACGAGTCGTTGTTGCCAAAGAAGATATCGCAGAAATGCAAACAATCTACGATACCATGGTGGAAACAAGAGAACTCCCTGCTGACTTTATCCAACCCGATGCAATTACAATTCCTGATGAAATCATCGGAAACGTGGCTGCGACTCCTATTCGTAAGGGTCAAACTGTTTTAAAAAATAATCTTTTAACTCCAGGCCCAGATACTGGAATTTCATTACAAGTTGCACCTAGTAAACGAGCTGTCACAATTCCTATTGATGAAGTCAGGGGTGTAGCAAAACTCATCAGACCTGGGGATCGTGTGGACATCTATGCTGCTGTTGATACAGGTAGAGGTGTCAGTCAAAAAAGAGAAGTCTTTACGATGATGAATGACGTTGTTGTTCTCGCAACCGGCGTATCCGTTGTAAATAATATTCCTCGTATGTTCGAGCTTGATGCTTCTGGAAAGAATGTGACTCAAATTGCTTTAACTGGAGATACAAAATATACGACGATCACAGTTGAAGCGACGGTCAAAGAAGCCCAAGATTTATTTTATATTCTTTCAACAGCGCCTGGAAATTTATTTATGGCTCTTAGAAATCCAAATGACCGCGCCGTGCCTCCGCGCATGCCAAGCTCTACAGCGGAATCTATCACAGGTAAACCCGTGGCAGAGTTATCCACGACGTTCACGCCTCCTGCTGCAACGGCACCAATGATGGCAAGGCCTATGGTTCCTACTCAACAACCGACAATGAATAGACCAACTCCACAAGCACCTCGAAAAACAAACGGTCGCTTTCAGACACTTTGATTTAAGGGGGAAAAATGGAAAAGGGGGAATTTATGAAGTTTAAAAATTATTTTGTGGTCGGAATGGCCTCAGTTTTGATTTCTCCTATTGTCTATGCACAATCTGAACTCACGGCAGATCCTACGTCTTCGACAATTGAAGAAGATGGTAGCTATCGTGCTCGTAGATTTATCAATCTGACTCTAGGAATTGAACAGGATGAAAAACTACCTCCACTTCCTTTAGATATCGAGTTTAAAGGCGACTTTAAAAAAGTTGTGTCTGCGGCTTATGATAAATATTCAAGAACACTACGCTTAAATCCGCGCGGCGAAGGATTTGCGACACTTACAATTCATGACAAAAAGAACGGGAAGCTTTTGGCGGAATACCGCATCGACGTTAAAAAAAGCAAACTAGATAAAGTTGTGCGTGAAATGCGCGCACTATTAGGTGATATCGAAGGTATCAACATAAAGATCGTAAATAACAAGGTCGTTGTTGACGGTCAAATTCTATTACCGAACGATCTTTCACGTATTTATAACGTTGTTCAACAGTTTGGAGATCAAGCTTCTTCTCTTGTAACGTTAAGCCCTTTGGCACAAAAGAAAATTGCAGAATTTATTACCAGAGATATCAACAATCCTGAAATTGAAGTTCGAGCTGTAAATGACAAAATCATTTTGCAAGGGCATGCAAATTCAGAAGATGAAAAAACAAGAGCAGAGATCATTGCAAAAACTTATCTGCCAGACGTTATCGTTGAAGACGCTGTTGCAAAAGGTGTGATTAAAAAAAGAAATCCTGCCAATGAAGGTGTGATTAATCTTATTCAAATCAAAGAAGCTCCAGCAAAACCACCTGAAAAAATGATCCAACTTGTAGTTCACTACGTGGAACTAAACAAAGACTATTCAAAAGCCTTTAAATTTCAGTTCACGCCAAGCATTGAAGACGGAACAAGTGTAACTGTCAGCAATGGTGGCGGTGGCTCTTCTGGTGGCTTAGTAAGTACAATTGCTGGGACTATTAATAATTTCTTACCGAAATTAAATTGGGCCAAGGAACATGGGCATGCTCGAGTTCTTGAAAGTACGAGCCTGATTGTAGAAAATGGCAAAAAAGGTGAAATTAAACAGGTCACAAATCAACCTTACCCTGTTATTGGTGCCGACAAAACTCAAGGGACGGCTTTTGCTGAAGTGGGTATCGTCACTGCGATTACACCACGAATTACGGGCGAAAAGTCTGGGTCCGTTTATATGGAAATGGCGTTTAAGGTATCAAGCTTAAAAGGTACTTCTGGAGGAGCCCCAATTACGAGTACAAATGAGCTTAATTCAACTATCACCGTTCGTGACAGACAAAGTGCCGCTGTGGGTGGTCTTATCTCGAATTCTTCGAACTCTGGCTACAATAGGGCTCCAAGCGGTGTGACAAACCCAATTATCAGCTTATACGCATCCAAGGAGTTTACAAAAAATCAAAGCCAATTCGTTGTCTTTGTCACTCCCGTTATTAAAACTTCTGCAAGCTCTGGTTCTGAACAAATTAAAAAGAAATTCCGACTACGCGATTAAGGTCGTGTATAAAAAACCTCCCACTCTGCCGATAAGGCAATGGGAGGTTCGTAGTGGCTATTAATCCTAATTGTCATCTTATAGCTGTTGTTGGTGGAAAAGGCGGAGTTGGTAAATCCGTTTTCGCAGCAAATTTTGCATGCGCCACCATGGCAGAACTACGCACTCAAGTACTCTTGATTGACGCTGATTCAAAAAGTGTTGGCGATCAAAATGTCATCATGGGTTTAAAACCTGTTAAAACTTTAAAAGAGCTTTCAAATTTTCAAGGATCTCTATCTGCACAGCCTTTAAATACTCTAGTATCTATGCATGCTTCAGGCTTGGCTTATCTCGGTGCAGTTAGAGGACCGGAAGAATCTTTAAATATTGCTCCTGATATGCTTGAAAAAACTCTAGAGTTTTTTAGTAGAACTTTTAAATATATTATTGTCGATATCGGAACTGATCTTGGACCCGCACAAATGGCTGTTCTTCAAGAAGCTACTGCGATTATGATCGTCACTAGCCCTGAAGTGTTAGTGGTTACTCAAACTCAACGTCTTATAAATGAACTATTAAGTGCAACGTTTCCTAAAGAAATGTTTCAACTTATTATTAATAAGGCTTCTCCAACTGGCTTATCTCCACAGACAATTTCCAATCAATTGCAATTACCTTATCTTGGAATTATTCCTCAAGATGAGCCAACATCCATGATGGCTCTACAAAAATATACTCCCTTTGTATTAGCATCACCAAAAGCTCCTGTTACGGCAGCCTATTACGATATTACTCGTAAATTAACAGGTGGAGTTCTACAGCGTCTAAAATCTTTAACAAAACCAAAGCCTACCCCAGTTGCAACTGCTGGAGCTCAAGCTCCTGCTGCGAATACAAAAGGTCTTGATCCAAGAACCGTTACGAAAATTCGTATTCATAATGAACTTATTCGTACGGTCGATTTAAAAAAACTTTTGGTTGATACAAAAGATGATGAAAATAAAGAAAAAGAAGTTCGCGAAAAAACCAAAAGAGAAATTTCTCTTATCGTAGATCGCGAAGCACCTGAGTTGGCTCGAGAAGAACGTTCAAAAATGATCAAAGAAATCCTAGAAGAAGCCCTAGGACTGGGCCCTCTAGAGGATCTACTTGCAGATCCCGATGTGACTGAGATTATGGTCAATGGCTATAAAAGAATCTTTGTCGAAAAATCCGGTAAAGTTCAACTAAGTCCGGTAACCTTTACTTCGAATGATCATTTGCGCAGGATCATCGAAAGAATTGTGACTCCTTTAGGTCGTCAAATTAATGACTCAACTCCTTATGTAGATGCTCGTCTTAAAGACGGATCGCGTGTGAATGCCGTCATTGAACCACTTGCGATTGATGGACCGGCATTGACTATTCGTAAGTTTAAAAAAGGTGGTATCACCGCAGAACGCTATATGGAGTTTGGAAGTATTACGAAAAATATGATCGACTTCCTTAGAATCTGCGTAGAAAACGGACTTAATGTGGTGATCTCTGGTGGTACTGGATCTGGTAAAACATCTTTATTAAATATGTTATCTTCTTTCATCCCTTCTAACGAACGTGTTATCACGGTCGAGGATGCGGCTGAATTACAGTTACAACAAGAACATGTCGTGCGCTTAGAAACCCGTCCCGCAGCCATGGATGGTGGTAATGCCATCCATATTCGTGACTTAATTAAAAATGCTCTTCGTATGCGCCCCGATCGTATCATCGTCGGTGAGTGCCGTGACGGAGCTGCTCTAGATATGCTTCAAGCCATGAATACAGGTCATGATGGCTCTATGACAACAACTCATGCCAATTCACCGCGTGAGTGTGTTGCCCGCTTGGAAACTCTTTGTATGATGTCAGGAATGGATTTACCAATGCGTGCTATTCGTGAACAAATCGCCGGCGCAGTAAATTTAATTGTACAGATTTCACGTTTATCAGATGGAAGTCGTAAAATTTTAAGCATCACCGAAGTTGCAGGTATGCAGGGTGATGTTGTTACCTTAGCTGAAATTTTCAGATTCAAAGAAACTGGATACGACAAAAATAGAAGAATCCAAGGGATGTTCCAAGCAACAGGTACAATTCCAAGTTTTATTCAAAAGCTCAGTGATAAAGGCGTTGTTATTCCAAGAGAAATCTTTGCAAATGATCCTAGCTTGCAAGGACCCTCTGCTTCGAATGCAGCAAAACCCAATACAGCGGCAAACCCAATGGCTCCAAAAATGCCAGGAGTAGGCCCCGTTAAAAAGTCAGGATAGATTATGAGTATATTATTCAAAGACTGGATATTTATACCTCTTGTAGGGATTGCAATTTTTCTCTTGGCATACATGTGGATGGATAAAATAACGGCCTTTCTAAAAAAGAAAAGTCTGGGACAAAGAGACGAAGTTATTCGAATCCTTCGTCTTATGGGAAGTTCTCCTGACGAAAAGAAAATTACTTTGTTAATTCTTTTAGGTAGCTTTGGTCTTGGAGCTGTATTTTTTCTGTTGTTCTGGCCCAATGTCGTTGCGGGTTTAATTTTTGGTACCTCGGTAACAGTCGCTGGATGGCAAGTTCCCCTTTTAATAGTTCGTTCAATTTACGAAAGACGTTGCTCTCGATTTGTTGATCAAATGGTTGATGGACTCACGATCATGGCCAATGGAATCAAAGCCGGTTCTAATCCTCAAGAATCTATGAAGAGAGTTGTTGAAATTATGGGAAATCCGATTTCTCAGGAATTTTCACAAGTACTTTATCAAATGCAAGTTGGTGATAGTTTTGAAAGTGCATTGAATGACTTAGGACAAAGAATCCCACGTCCAGACGTACAAATGTTCGTAACTTCCATCAATATTCTTAAAGAGACGGGCGGTAACTTAGCAGAAACTTTTCAAACAATTGTTTTAACTGTTCGTGAACGTCAAAAAATTGAGAAAAAAATTCAGGCTTTGACCGCACAAGGCCTCATGCAGGGAATTATCGTAACCATGATCCCTTTTATTTTAGCTGTCGTCTTTTTCGTTGTGGACCCCGAGTTCATAAAACCGATGTTTAGTACAACCTTAGGTCTAGTGTTGGTCGCAGCAATGTTGGGCTTACAAATTATCGGTGGCGTAGTTATCAAAAAAGTTGTTACCATAAAAGTGTAGATTGTCAGACTCACGGAAGAGGTATGTTAATGAAGAAAGCGTTCTCGCTGCTTGCTTTGCTTTTCTCTGTAAATGCATTTGCAGTTGTTGATATGAAAAATGCCAACTACTCCAACACATGGATCGACATGGATGTACCAGGGAGTGGTTACGATTTAAAAATCGTTAGAACTTATAATTCTCGTTCTCTTTTTAACGGAATGTTTGGTTTTGGTTGGTGTTCTGATTTTGAAACCGGCATGGAAGTAACTGCTGAAGGAAATGTTAAAGTTAAAGAGTGCGGTGGTGGTCTTGAGGTTATCTATTCTCCTCGTGAATTAAGCCGAACAGAAGTAACTGCAACAATTAACAAAATTGTGAGTAAGATGAAATCTGAAAAGAAAGTCGGACAAACCGATGCTTTCTTCAAACAGCTTTCCACTCAGCTTCTTGAGGACGATAGTCTTCGAGCTGAATATGCGCAAAATTATCGCGTCGCGATTCCTGTAAAGGCTGGAACTAAGTTTTATGCAAATGGACGCGAAGTAGAACATTTTATTTTTGAGAAAACTCACTATACTCGCAACCTACCAGATGGAAGCTCGCAAAGATTCTCTCCAGAAGGTCAACTGACTCATATCTACGATAAGAATAATAATTTTTTGAAATTTGAATATGACAAAAATGGCACCATCGTGACTATTCAAGATAATAATAGTCGTCGTTTAAGTTTCAAATATTATCAAAATAAAAAAGTTAAAACAATCACGGGCCCTAATGGTTTAATGGCTGAATATACCTTTGCAAATCTAGATGATTTGGCTTCAGTAAAAAATGCTTGGTTAAAAACATATACCTTTGAATATGATGAGCTTCACAATCTTGTGAAGGCAACATGGCCTGACAAATCTTTTATCGCTATTAAATACGATAAAAAGAATGACTGGGTTACTTCATTTGCCGATCGAGATAAGTGTGTAGAAAGTTATGGATATGATTTCTCTCAAAACGATCCTAAAAATCACTACTGGTCGACAGTAAAAAAAGTATGTGGCAAAGAAGTAGTAGCAGATAATCGTTATGAATTCTGGCACAAACAAAGAGCTGACGGTCAGTACTATTTGCACAGAGTAAAAACAGAAGTTAGTGGAAATACAACGGATATCACTTATCACGAAGTATTTGGCAAACCTGTCTCTATGAGAAAAAACTCAGATCGTATTGCTTATGAATACTATAGCAATGGCTTAGTAAAAGAAAAAGCCTCTGCTTCTGTTAAACAATCGTATCAATATGATAAGGTTTTCAAAAAAGTAAGCTCTGTAACCTCTACTTACTTCAATGAAAAAGGTGCTAAAGTGGCCGTCAAATCGACTACCTTTAAATATGATAAAAAAGGCAATTTAAACTTTGCCCAAAACAGTGATGGCCAACAGATTTCAATGACTTACGATGCTCGTGGACGTATCGCAACTATTACAGATCAAGCGAAAAAGGTTGTAAAAATTCAATACGAAGAGCGCTACGGCAAACCAAGTGTTGTGACTCGTCCCGGATTAGGTACAATTACAGTAAGCTACAAAACAAGTGGCGAAATTAACAAAGTGGACTCTAAAGAAGGTCCTACTGTAGCTATGCAGGTCGCAAGTACATTTAATAATTTACTTGATATCATTGCTCCAGCAACAGCGGAACTTTACCTATAATTAAGAGGAATATAAGATGAAAACATTTAAGTCAAAAATGCTAACTCTGATCTTCTCTCTTATTTTGCCTCTTTCAGCATCTGCACAAGAAAGAACTGCAAATCCAGGTGAAGATCCAAATGAAGCAAAATCAACTAACTCTACCGAAGGCAGCGTCTCTGCTATTGGAATCTGTAACGAATGTATCGCTCGAATGTACGGCGCTAATGGAAAAGGCAGCCGTCTTTCTGATGATACGACCTACAGGCCTCGCAGTGGCTCCGGCTCCGGAGCAGACTCTACGGGTGGAGCAGCCCAAGGCGTAGAAGGTACTCGTTAGTTTTTATATCGTCTAATTTATTTACATACGGATTCCCAAAAAGGCCTTAGACACTCTAAGGCCTTTTATTTTTATCTGAACCCATCGAATTTCCCACTTTGAGACAAGATTTTTGGCATATCAGGTGCAATAGCTACTCAGTGAAGATAACTTGCCTCACAAAGTTGAGCTAAAGGAGACCTGTATGAAAAAAGTTTTAAATTATTTTATTGCAGCTACACTCGTTCTTGCTTTCGCAACCCCTGCTCTTGCGAACACGAAATGCTCACACAGAACAGCATCCTCTTCAAATGATCTATTCAGAAATACAAATCCAAATAAACAACAAGTCGTGCAGTCGAAAGTAAAAACGAAAGCTAAAGCCGTTAGAGGCGCTCGCTAATTATGAATCACCAATTGGGCTATGGCGAGCAAAGGCCATAGCCTGATTTTTTTAACGAATTGCTTTTTCGTGTTGGCCTTCCTGAAAGCCATCGATGGTATTAGATATCCCATCACCCACTGAGTTCGTTAAACGACGTAAAGCCATAACTCCCCCCGCAGCAACACCTTGAACATATTTAGAAACCTCAGAATATCGCAACCATCTAAAAGTGTGAGACTCAATACTTCTGCCACTAATTCTGATTTGCATTGCTACAACAATAAGGCAAGTCACTAACAAACACTTCAAAACAAACTTAACTTCACCCATCCTAGGCCTCTTTTAAATTCGGATAAAAATTCTTAATTGTATTTATAACTTCATCTTTAGAAAACGGCTTCACAATATAGGCGTCAAAACCAGCATCATAGGAAGCCTTAATCAGGTCTTCATCATCCAGAGTTGAACATCCAATAATACGAATTTGAGGAAATAAAGCTTTAACTACTCTAGCCGTCTCAATTCCATTTTTCCCAGGCATTACCATATCTAGGAACATAAAATCCGGAGAAAACGCTCTAACGGCAACCAAAGCTTCTTCTCCATTAGCTGCTT
>JBHIVS010000004.1:0-27655 GCA_041987885.1 Pseudobdellovibrionaceae bacterium
AACGACTAGAAATACAGAGCCCAAGACAAAAAAAGCAGCCCAGCCATTTTCAAGTAGGAACTGTAAACCATAAGTAGGATCCACAGCTAAAAGAACATGTGGATTTCCTAACACTCCTCGTAAACCCAAAATACCCAAAACTGAAAACCACAACAAAAGAATAGGCCCAAAAACCACTCCAATTTTTGAGGTTCCAAATCTTTGCATTAAAAACAAACCACAAACAACGGGTATAGAAAGAGGGATAATATAAGAATGGAGTTCCGGAGCAACCAGCTCAATACCCTCCATTGCTGATAAGATGGAAATTGCTGGAGTGATAATTCCATCGCCAAAAATAAGAGCCGCCCCAATAAGTCCCAAGCTGGTCATGACAACGATCTGTCGTCCTTGGGATTGTTTTTTTAAACTTCTAATGACTAAAGTCATCAGAGACAATGTGCCACCTTCTCCACGATTATCTGCACGCATGATAAAGACCATATATTTGATACAAATAGAAGAAACAACGGTCCAGAAAATCAGAGAAAGAATACCGAGAACATTCCCTTCTGTAGGAATAATTCCGTACTCTCCAAAACATTCTTTTAAGGCATATAGAGGACTCGTCCCGATATCACCAAAAACGACTCCCAAAGCAGCTAAAGACGTTAACAATAGTTTTTTATTATCCGTACCGTGTTCCGAAGGGTGTGACGCTGATTCGATGGTGAACCTCTGTTTTATACTTTAAGTCAGAGGCTAGACCTGTTTATAGAGACTGTCAATATGACGAAAAACCCCAAGAGGCTTGTCTTGAGGTTTTTTTATTTTTCAATTTTAGGTATTTTTAAAGGTATTGGCAGATAATTTATAAACAGCTAGCGCTTCGCAGAATCTCTGGAATCCTTTTGCCTGCATTATCAAAAGTTTTTGCACCATTTCATCCGTAATATCCCCCTCAGCCGTAATTTTGCTTGGAGGTTGAGTGATAAAGACTCTTTCGGGAAAAATAAATGCATTTCTATAACCAAACACACCTTGCAAATGTTCTACGGGACGAAGCCCTCCGAACATAAAACCCAAGCCTACAAAACAAACAGGTCTATACTCAAAAGCCTCAGGAAACTTCAAGTGATCTATAAAATACTTTAAAATACCAGGCATAGAGCCATTATATTCCGGGCAAACGACAATAAGACCATCGCTCCCTAAAACCTTGTCCAAATGTACTTTTAAAGCTGCCGTTGGTGTCGAATACACAGTCTGTTCCGCAAGAAGGGTTTTGATTTCTTGCAAATCAATGATCTCAACAGACTCACCTAGATCTTTGTAGATATTTTGAATGTATTTGGAAACCTTTAAGGAGTTGGACCCAAGGCGATCTGTCCCCGATATTATGTATTTCATGTGTAATTCTCCTAGACAAATTCATATACAATTCGATCTAATAAATTACAAGACACATCGAGAGGAGTTTCTAAATTGGATGCTAAAACGTGGTTTATACTCCATGAAGGACAAGTACTGGGTCCCTTCTCTCTTTCGGAAACTCAAGCGAAAATATCTGGGCTTAAAAATATCCAGATTTGGGGTCGTGGAATGAGTGAATGGCTCACTCCTGAAAAATGGGAAAAGAATCTTAAAAAATTCCCTCAATACCAATCCCAACCCGAAACACCTGACAAATGGAAAGTTCGCGTAGAAGGTAAAGAGCATTCAGCACTTCCTTATCAACAACTCCTGTCCTATCTCAAAGGGCTTAAAGATTTAAATGCCGTAGATGTTTGTCTAGAGCATGAAACCCGCTGGCAAGATGTCTACTCTGTACCGAGCATTATTAACGAGCTGGGCATAACTCGAAGGTCTCATCCCCGTGTTCCCATCATGGGAGATCTTGAATGTGAATCTCCAAAGGGTAGTTTTAAACTTAAAGTTATTTCTATCAGCGAAGGGGGACTTGGAGTTAGTGGCCCCGAAAGATTGACGTTAGGAGAAAGATTTAAAGGTCTTTTAACCTCGGATAATTTATTTGCTTCTTTTAACTCGACTCTTGAAGTTGTTTATTCAGGCAAAGATGGGTATGCCGGTTTGAGGTTTGTTGTTATTTCTGATGAGGCCAAAAACTCGATCATCGAATACGTTAAAAAGTTTACTTAGATTTTTTTAAGAAGCTCTGAGCAACTCCAGAAACAAGAAAATAAAGTACTCTAAAGTTGAAGTCCTCGCCGACGTCTCCTTGCCTTTGGCTGGAGACTGCTGTGGAGATCAACTTTAAAGTACTTTATTTTCTTGTTTCTGGAGAGCGAGAATCTATTTTTATATAAAAAATTAATTACTCTTTTAAGAAGAGGCCTTTTTGGCCTTGGATTGTTTTTCTTTTTCCTTTGAAGCCGGCTTGGATTATGGGTTTTATTCCGGCTTCGCTCAGGGCTTTTTTTAGGGAGCTTCGGCAGGCGTAGGTTGAGAATATAAAGTCTGGGGTTGAGACTTGATTAAGGAATGAAATTAGGAAGTCTTCTTCCCACAAGTAAGGTGTCGTTTTAAAGCTGAAAGCATCATATAGGACACAATGAAATTTTTCTGATATTTGAGTGTCTATGTTTAAAGCTTCTCGCACATGCCCCTTATTAGATGTGTAGATGTCATAGAGTGTTTTTCTAAAAAGATCTTCGCTCAATCCAGAATCTTTGAGTGTTGCTTGCAAAACAGAATCATAGGTATTTTGAATTTCTGGCGGCAATAATTCTCTACGAATCCACATTAAAAAGTAATTTCTGAGCTCGGGAACACTTTCGTAGCTAATTATTTGCCCTAGATCCGCAGATCCCTTTCCCTGCATAAGAAGTTCTTTGACGATATTTAGTTCTATATAACCCAAGCCTAAGCCTATAACCAAAAAGTGAGGCTTAGATATCAACGAAAAACATCTCTGAATGACAGTTCCATAGATGAGCTGGGTTTCACTAACGGCACCGGCGGAATGATGCATGGTTTCGCCGTGTTCTCTGTAATCTACGTTTTTTTGAATCAAATAGAGGCTGAGCGAGCCATCGCCCGTCGTTTCTATTTCAAAGCCAATTTTACCCCATTCGGACATGAAAACTCCTGCATAAAGAGATACAACAAAAGGTATAAAGTTCAATGAAGATTAATTCCTAGGACGCAAGTTGACGGTCCCCAAGGGAGCCTGTAAAACAAGTCCCATGGAAAAAGGCTGGCTGGGATTACCCTATCACACAATTAGTGAACACTATCATGAACTTTTCGGTGAAAAAGTTTATAAAATTCCTGTTTCTGTTGTGGATGATTGCCCAAATAGACGCGGCTTAAAAGGTATGCAAACCTGTGTTTTTTGTGATGTCTGGGGCTCTGCTGCCAATGCCGAAAGTTTAACGATGGAGCTTCGTCAGCAAATCGAGCACTATCACAGTCGCATCAGCAAACGCTATAATGCCAAAGCTTTTTTAATCTATTTCCAAGCCTATACAAATACATTTACTAAAGTTTCTGCTCTTAGAAATAATTTTGATGTGGCTCTTAGCTATGACTGGGTTAAAGGTTTCACCCTAGGAACTCGCCCTGATTGCCTTTCAAAATCTGTTTTAGATTTATGGCAAGAATACCACGAAAAATCCTTTGTTGCGGTAGAGCTAGGTGTTCAAAGTTTCTTCAATGATCAATTAGAATTCATGCGTCGAGGACATACTGCGGAAGCTTCTCTTGAGGCTGTTTATAAAATCGCAGAATCTACCTCTGTGGATTTAGGAATTCACTTAATCTTTGGAAGCCCTGGAGAAACAGATGAGCAGATCATTAAAACTGCAAAAATCTGTAATGATTTACCCATCACAAATGTGAAGCTTCACAATCTGCATGTTTTAAAAAATACTCCGCTAGAAGAAATGTATCACAGAGGAGAATTCACTCCTATTGATCGCGAAACCTACACCCGTCGAGTGCAATTATTCTTACAACATTTATCTCCGAAATTTGCCTTGCACCGACTAGCTGCTTACTCCTCTCGATGGGATGAATTAATTGCTCCAGAGTGGACTAAGAATAAAATGGGCACTCATCAGCATATTATTGATCAGTTAAGACTGAACAAAGCGCATCAAGCTCAGTATTTCGAAGCAAAATCTGACTTGGAAAAACAACTCCAAGGACATTTAAAACTAAAATCAGTGCCATCTGAAACTGCTCTGTCTTAAAATTGGGAAATTATTTTTCCAAAGAACACTCAATTTAAGATCTTGTAAGATCAGCACAGGGAAATTTAAGTTCTAGGGGCATTTTTTTAAGGTTTTAAGGATCACAATCTAATTTAAGAGTCAAAAAAACGAGATCTTGCTGCAATTATCAGCACGAAAGTCCAGTCAAGCGATTCACAAAAGGTGCTTAATTGATGAGCAACGTCACAAAAAAAATGGCGTTATTTTTAAAATGTACTTGAATAGTCCAAAAAACAATACCAAGATCAAAAGTGAGAGGGATACCCGACATATGGATTTGTCACCATCGAGAGACCACTAGATATAGTGGATAGCTTAAAAGCACTCAAAGGGGGTTATGGGGAAACAGCTAGGATTCAGCAACGTCATTCTCACATCTATTTAGCAAACATTATGATACAAACATCAATTTCTTATTGAGCAAATGCTTTTTAGCATATGCCTGATAGGAAGAGGGACTTATTTTGCCCAAAAGGACTGGGCAGAGGGGAAATTGGATATGTTGGAAACAACAGCTCACATCATGAGAGTCAAAAAGAGAGACGGAACTTTAGAAGCGGTTGACGTAACAAAGATCGTTGAACGCGTAACAAAGAATTGCCAAGGATTAACTCAAGTAGACCCATTGAGAGTAGCTACAAAAGCGATCAGTGGTCTTTATGATGGAGCCTCTACAAAAGAGCTTGATAACCTATGTATCCAAACAGCATCTTTACTTATCGGTGAAGATCCTGAATATTCCCGTCTAGCGTCTCGTCTACTATCTATATATATTGACGAAGAAGTAAGATCTCAAAAGATCCAATCTTTTGCTGATTCCGTTGCTTTTGGTTACCAAAATGGTCTTTTAGCTGAGCCCACTTATAAATTCGTAGAAGCCCATAAAGCAGAGCTTTGCGCAGCTATTGAGCCTTACAGAACGGATCGTTTTGAATATTTCGGCCTAAGAACTGTTTATGACAGATATCTTTTGAAAAACCCAACTTCTCGCCAAGTATTTGAGACACCTCAGTACTTCTTTATGCGCGTAGCTTGTGGATTGGCTCAATCAGTTGAAGAAGCTATTGAATTTTATCGTTTAATTTCTTCTCACGATTACATGCCTTCAACTCCAACTTTATTTAATTCAGGAACTCTAAGACCACAAATGTCTTCTTGTTACCTACTAGATTCTCCTCAAGACGATCTAATGTCTATCTACCAAAAGTATACAGACATCGCTATGCTTTCTAAATTTGCTGGTGGTATCGGTGTTTCTTACTCTAGAGTTCGTTCTCGTGGCTCTTTGATCAAAGGAACTAATGGTCACTCAAATGGTATCATTCCGTGGTTAAAAACAATGGATTCATCTGTTGCGGCCGTAAATCAAGGAGGGAAACGTAAAGGTGCTGCCTGCGTATACCTTGAAACATGGCATGCTGATATCGAAGAGTTCCTTGAACTTCGCGATAACACAGGAGATGAAGCAAAACGTACTCATAATTTAAATCTTGCGAACTGGGTTCCAGATTTATTCATGAAGCGCGTTGAAGCAGACGCGATGTGGTCATTGTTTGATCCAAACGTCGTTCCTCATTTTGTAGATATTTATGGGCCAGAGTTCGAAGCTGCATTTGAAGATGCTGAAGCAAAAAAATTATATACAAAACAAGTTAAGGCCCGCGATCTTTATAGCCGCATGATGAAAACTCTTGCGCAAACTGGCAACGGTTGGATGACTTTCAAAGACTCTTCAAACATGAAGGCGAATCAAACTGGCGAAGCTGGAAATGTGATTCATCTTTCTAATCTTTGCACAGAGATCCTTGAAGTGACTTCAAACACAGAGACTGCTGTATGTAACTTAGGTTCTGTGAACTTGGGTCGTCATATTGAAAATGGTCAGTTTAATTTTGAAAAACTCGCTCGCACAGTAAGAACAGCTATTAAGTATCTTGATCGCGTTGTAGATATCAACTTCTACCCGATTGCAACAGCTCTTGATTCAAATCACAAATGGAGACCTGTAGGTCTTGGTGTGATGGGTCTTCAAGATGCCTTCTTCCAAATGAAGCTTCCTTTTGACTCAGCAGCAGCTAGAGATCTTTCTGCGAAAATTCAGGAAGAGATCTACTACAATGCTCTTGTGACTTCTAATGAATTAGCTGCAAAGCACGGACCTCATACCGCGTTTGAACAAACAAAAGCAGCTAAAGGTCTTCTTCAGTATGATCTTTGGGGTGTGAAGCCTTCTCAACCAGAAAGATTTGATGCTTTAAAAGCTAAAATTAAACAGCATGGGTTGAGAAACTCTTTGATGATCGCTATTGCTCCAACAGCAACTATCGCTTCTATCGTTGGTTGCTATGAAGCTATTGAACCTCAAGTTTCTAACTTGTTTAAACGTGAAACTCTTTCTGGAGAATTCATGCAAATCAACAAGTACCTAGTGAGTGATTTAAAATCTCTAGGCCTATGGAATGAAGATGTTCGTAACGAAATCAAACTTCAAGAAGGATCTATCCAAGACGTGGCGATGATCCCTAATCAGATCAAAGAACTTTACAGAAACGTTTGGGAAATCCCAATGAAGTCCCTAGTAGACATGGCCGCTGATCGTGGCGCTTATATTGACCAAGCTCAGTCTTTGAACTTGTTCCAAGAAAGCCCAACTATCGGAAAATTATCTTCTATGTATATGTATGCATGGAAACGTGGAGTAAAAACGACTTATTACCTTCGCTCTAGACCTGCAACTCGTATTGCAAAAGCGACGGTTAAGGGTGGATCTGTTATGAACATGGATAGCAAAACTCCAGAAGTTCAAATGGATGCAGCTCCAGCTAAAACGTACTCAGATGCTGAAGTGATTGCTTGTTCTCTGGAAAACCCAGAGGCTTGCGAAGCTTGTCAGTAATCGAATTCAAAGTAGAGAGACATTTATCTCTCTACTTTGATTAAATTTCCTTTATCACATTTTGTTTTTTTACTCTGCTCAGTAAATTGTACTTTTTTGCTTTGAGCTGATTTTTGGAGATGATTATGATTTTAAATCCAGGTTTCGACCTTACTTTACGACCAATGAAATACCCTATTTTTTACGAAATGTATAAAAATGGTATCAAAAATACTTGGACAGTAGATGAAGTTGATTTCTCTACAGACCTTGTAGATCTTCACTCGAAGATGACAGAATCAGAAAAACATTTAATTCGCCGTTTAGTGGCTTTCTTTGCTACTGGAGATACCATTGTTGGAAACAACCTTGTACTTAATCTTTACAAGCACGTGAATTCTCCAGAAGCTCGTATGTACTTGTCTCGTCAACTTTATGAAGAGGCTTTGCATATCCAATTTTACTTAACTCTACTAGATAATTATATTCCAGATCCAGATGAGCGTGCAGCGGCTTTCTCTGCGGTTGAAAATATCCCTTCTATTAAACGTAAGGCAGATTTCTGTTATAAATGGATTGATTCTATCAATGAGCTTAATGAAATTAAGACTATTGAAGATCGTCGTAGATTTCTTATGAATCTGATATGTTTTGCAACTTGTGTTGAAGGTCTTTTCTTCTACGCAGCTTTTGCTTATGTTTATTTCTTACGTTCAAAAGGTTTATTAGCGGGTCTTGCTTCTGGTACAAATTGGGTATTCCGTGACGAATCAATGCACATGGCTTTCGCTCTTGAAGTTGTGAAAACAGCTCGCAGAGAAGAACCAGAATTATTCAACGAACAAATGGAAGACATGATCACTCAAATGCTTGAAGACGCTATTGAGTGCGAAATGGGCTTTGCATCTGACGTATTAAATCTTGGCGTTGCAGGTCTTTCTGCAAAAGATATGCGCCAATACCTTGAGTATTGTGCAGATCAACGTCTAGAAAGCTTAAACATTGCTCCTCGTTATAACGTTAAAAATCCATTCACTTTTATGGAACTTCAAGACATGCAAGAGCTTGCAAACTTTTTCGAAAGAAGAGTTTCTGCTTACCAAATGGGCGTTTCTGGAGCTGTGGCTTTCGACGAGGCTTTCTAAGATTTTAAAAATAAAAAAATAAAAAGGGGCTGAATAAGCCCCTTTTTATTTTAG
Source organism: Pseudobdellovibrionaceae bacterium (assembly GCA_041987885.1). Classification (GTDB taxonomy): domain Bacteria; phylum Bdellovibrionota; class Bdellovibrionia; order Bdellovibrionales; family Bdellovibrionaceae; genus Bdellovibrio. Next base: position 8,289 of record JBHIVS010000004.1, read on the forward strand.
ATATCCCTGTGCTATCCTAAGGCAACTTATGGCAAAACGTATTTTCTGGTTTGTGTTTTTTTCTTTTTGTATGTTACTGGGCTATCTTCACGGCAGCAATCCCGACATTTCAAAATCAGCAATCATCGCGCCAAAAAGAATAGGGATTTTTTCGACCCACGAGCAATTTTTCCCAAAAGAAATTCGCAAAGAACTGGAAAAAAAATTCAACGTCATCTTTGTTTTTAAAGTGGAAACTGACTGGGACAACCTCATTGCCGATGTTGTTTCTAAAGAAACCGCAGATCTTATTTTTGCCCCAAGCTATTGGTTAAATTCTCTGACAAAGCAAAATTTATTATTCGATATCCATGGCTCAGCTCCTGAACTCTTAACTCTAGTATCTTCAGATTTTATAAATAAAAACCCAGAAAGCAATGGACTCTATATCCCCCTATTTTGGATGAAAACAGGATTCCATAAACCTTCTTCCGCAGACTTTAGAACTCTGTTGGGTAACAAAGAAAATACTGATTTATTTTTACTCAACGAAGAGGATTTATTAGCTGCACATATTCTAAATTGGCAAAGTTCAAATCTTATTCCGCTAGTAAAATCGAAACAAATTTTACTTGAAGACACCGCTGGAATTTCTAGCTTGGAAAATTCAGGCTTTAGAGAAACAAAGATTTCTCAAAATCAAACTGACGAAGATCCTCTTTTAAAATCGGCACTATTAATGTATGGGTTGGCCATTAACGAAAATGCTCCGAATAAAAAATTACTATTAGATTTGATCAAAGAATACAGCAAACCTGAAAATCAATTAAAGATCATGACGCAAACAAGATTCAATACTTGCCTTAATAATCTCGAAGAAAACAATCAACTAGAACTATCAAAAAAAGCCAGCTATATACGCCAGCTTCGACTAAGTAATACTATAATTTTAGATCAAAAAAATAGTGAGGCTAAAAAAATAGTGAACGACTTTTTGAATCAATAAGCCTTTACAACACTTACTGTTTGTGCTCCATTAGTATCGTTCGTAATAGGATTTTGAGTAGATGTTGCCGATTCATAAGCTATTAAACGTAAAATAACTTGATTACTAGTTTTACTCCCAAAACTAGCAATTGATACGGCCATTGAAAAACGGCCGTTTACGCATTTCGCCTGATTGTTAGCACTTGAAGTATTTAAGGTGTCATAAGATGCAATCAAAGTACCACCAGCATTATAAGCGGCAATATAATGATTTGGATAAGTCGAAGTATAACAACTTCCAGACACTTCAACATATTCTGCTCTGGAGTTTGTTGAGGAAACAAAGCTTGTTTTATTGGATTGAAGACTAAGCTCTGTCTGATAAGGCTCTGTATCAATCGTCATAGATGTAGAATCTGCTTTGCGGTCAGTAAATAAAGAGTCTCCGCCTGGCGAACACCCCACTAAAAATAACAGGCTCAAAACTGCGCCTACAGAAATTTTTGAGTACTTAACCTGCATAAATCCCCCGACCTTCATCTTATCGGATTTACCCACATTTTACTGAGGACGAATTATGCTTTTCTCATTATGAATCGCTTAAAAGACTCTAAATACTTAGGTTCTACAAATAAAAAGTAAGTAGATAGCATCACTGTTGTAAATGGCATCAGCCCCATAGTTATACCGATCCCAAAATGAAACAAAACCCCAAAAATCAGACAGAAGTATCTAGTTTTATTCCAAATGACCATAGCAGGAAAATAAATTTCAAAAAGTATTGTGACATAACCAACCACAGGGATTACCCAAGGGAAGTTTCTCATAAAAGAAAAATCAAAAGTGGTCATTTGAGGGTTCGCCAAAACAGTCCAAAGTGCTGTTCCATCCCACCAAGCTCCGCCCTTAAGCTTTTCAAATCCTGTATAAGCATAAATCACAGATATTTGAACCTGCATCATACGAATCATCATGCTCGAAATCGTATCTGACAATTGGTGTTTTTTGTTTATCCTAAAAAGATTTAAAACACTCAAGCGCTCACAAGACTGAGTGAATGACATATAAAATAAAAATAAGGCTCCAATAATATCTGCGCCAAAATTAACAGCGTAATTTCTCTGTAAAAAGCCTGCATTCAAAACCCAAGCAATCCACATCAAATAACGCCCACCAATTCCTAACATCAACAGCAGCAACAAGACTACCAAAGCTAAATTTGCATAAAAATTCAATGAGTCCGGCCAAAAGGTCCACAAAAACAAGGGGCGTGCAAACTCAGGCATAATTTCCAAAGCACGAACCCTAGGAATCCAACTATCATCCGTATAAAACCAAAGAGCATAAAATCGAGTGACCGCCATATAAAGTAAAGTTCCACACAGAACTATTCTCATATAAGCAAGAGGTAATAAGTCTAAAGGCTTAAACCAAAAATTATTCCAAGAGGAGCAAATTTTTTTTACCATAAAGACTCCTCATCGCCACCTGCGCAATTATACTCCTCTTTGATCACCTTCATTTTTCTGGCCATTTCATCCACGGATTCATTCTTAAACTTCACTGCTTGATCCAAGAAAGGAATAAAAGTAATGATATGTTCCATCTCTACAGTTTCAGCTCCAGCGTGCTGCTTACACAGCCATGGTCCCATCAAAATACGCAAACGTTTAGGATCTAAGATCATATAACGCATTAAAGCCCACTCACGTTTGCGAATAATATTAGGAACACCTTCTAGATTATCATCTGAAGGATACTGCAAAACTTCAATATCAGAAGAATCATCATCAATAAGCTCTGGTTGAGCAAAAGAGTCTTCATTTACTTCTGACGAATTCGCAGACCCTTCTTCAACATCAATATTTTTTTGCTGATTTAATTTTATAGTCCCTGAAACGGGCTTTTTATATCCCTGAGGATAATGAACAGTGTATTTTAAAACCATAGGTTGTGCCGGTTCGGGCGAAAAGAAATTCCACCCTGCATTTAAACCGACAGTACTTGCGTAGGGAGTAACAACCGAAGCTGTTACTCTCCCGAAGTAAGCGCCCACATTGGGCATAACTAACATCACAAATATATTATAAATAATCCAGACACTTAAAAGTATCTTAGACAGAAGCTCCATCTTCTTCATCGATATCATCCGCCTCGCCTAAAAAAGGCAATTCTTCATCCTCATCCAAGGACTCATCATCTGCGGAGTCAGCAAGATAAGCATCAGATTCTTCATCTGTAGCTTCCTCATCCATAGTTTCTTCCTCTAAAGAATCATCCGAAGCATACTCAGAATCTTCATCATTATCAAAAGCAGCAACTGCCTCTGCCAACTCCATGTCTTCTTGATTATTTTCATCGATAACATCTTCAGAAGTCATCTCATTTTCTTCAGTATTTTCTCCACCGAGGTCAGAATCTTGTGCTTCGGCATTTTGAGCAGCAGCACCCTTCATAAATTGGGCTTTCTTTTCTTCGGCCATTTTTACCAAAGTAGTTCCTGCAGCAATAGCCTCGTCGAATTTAATCAACCAATTTTGATCTCTTGTAGAAACTGGTTCACCAAACGCTAAGGCATCACGAATACTTTGAGCTCTTTCTGAGTCGCGCTTTTCAGCTTGGCGACGTTTTTCTTCTTGGAAGAAATTTGTCGTAGTAGAAATATCTTCAAGCTGCTCCTGAATTTTCATAAGCTCGTCTTCACCTTGAGAATATGAGCCCGCAAAAGTTTCTGATAGTGAATCCGTAAGAGTTGCTAAAGTTGGTTTCTCCTCGGCCATTTGTTCGTCAATACCCTCTGGCAACAACTCATCAATCTGAGAAAGAGTTGGCAACTCCTTCAAAGTTCTAAGGCCGAAAATTTCCAAGAATTTTTTTGTTGTTCCATACTGCATCGGACGACCTGGCAGATCTGATTTTCCTTCAAAACAAACCAAGTTTTTTTCCATCAATGCACGTAATAAGTGACCAGACTCTACGCCACGAATTTCATCAACCTCAGATTTAACTAGAGGCTGTTTATAAGCTACAATTGAAAGAACTTCCAAAGCTGGACCCGATAATTTGAACTGGCGAGCTTTCAGAGTTCTTTTTAAGAATTCCATATTGTCAATTTTGGTTCTAAGCTGATAACCACCAGGAACTTCTTCCAAAGTAACACCACGGCGACCACCTGCATACTCAACGGCCAATTGATCAAGGGCGCGGCGAATTTTATCACCTTTGATATTCGTCCCTTTAAATAAAAGTTTTAACGAAGCTAAGCTTACAGGTCTATCAGAGGCAAATAATACACTCTCTACGATACTTTCAAGGCGTTCTTCTTCAACAAACTCAAGCTCTTCAATTTCAGCAGAATCAAACTCATCTAACTCTGTTCCATCGACAGAAACTTCGTTATCATCAGAGGCTTCCATATCTGCAACATCATCATCAGAAGCGTCTGGCAAAAAGCCTTCTGTTTCTTCTTCTTCCTGCAAGAAAATAGAAGCTTCAGTTTCAACATCAGATCCGCCGAATTCAGCTTCCATGTCATCTTGAAGATCAGAGTCTTCGTTCATTTCAATGTTCTCGCTGAGAGAGTCCATTTCCATAGCTTCAGAATCAAGAGTTTCAGAAGCTTCTAAAGAGTTCGCTTGTTCCTCTAAAAGAGTTTGATCAACAAGTGTTTCTTCTGTCTGTTTTTTTCCTCTTTTTTTAGCCATACTTCTTCTAAACCTCTGTCACTTCGTCTTTAAATAATTCATTTTCAGCAGCCAAAATTTCGTCGTCACTTGCAAGATCATTGACTGCAAATTCAACGGATTCACCTTCAAGAATATCACCGGCTTGAACAATATCCTGTCCCAAAGCCAAACTATCCAAAGACAGCTGAGCTGTTTCTAGCTCATCATCTTCAGATAAAAGTTCGTCTTCTTCTGCGATTTTTTTAGAGTCTTCCATCATTTTTTCAGCCACTTGATCAGCCCTCATCGAGTCATACTCTTCAACACGCGACAGCACATCTGTTTCGATAGGCTTTTGAGTTTCAATCCATATATCGGCATAGGCCTCTGTTTGATACAAACGCACAAAGCCCATTTTTCCAAGCTCTAACAAAGACAAGAAAGTAATCAAAGCTTGGCGAGCTCTTTCTTCACTAGCGTTTACTAGTTCCATCAGAGTGACTCTTTTGCCGACGATAAGACGGTCTTTAAGCTCCAAAACACGGCTGGCGATAGACTGAGCCTTTGCAGTTACTTGGTGAACTTTCTTTTTAACAGATCTTAAAACACGGCGATAACTAGAAATCAGAGAGAAAAGAGCATTATCCTCTAGAATAATTTCTTCTTCTTTCTCGCCAATACTTTCTCTAGTTCCTCTTAACCAAACATCACGACCTACCAACGGGCGTTCATAAAGGAGTTTGGCTGCTTCTTGGTATTTTTGATATTCTAGTAATTTTTGAACTAATTCTTTACGAGGATCTTCTGCCTCAATGACTTCACCATTTTCATCATAATTCGGCAAAAGCATTTTAGATTTAATCTGGATAAGAGTCGACGCCATTGCCACGAATTCACCGGCAACTTCTAAATCCAATTCCTTCATAATCTTGATATAATCAAGATACTGCTTCGTAATCTCATGGATTTTAATGTCCATGATATCCATTTCTTCTTTACGAATTAGATATAAAAGTAATCCTAACGGACCTTCAAATTTGGGCAATTGTACTGTAATACTCATGAAAGTTGGTCCCCTCCACCAAAATTCTTATTAGGTGCGAAGATCAAATCAAAGCAGTCCTAATATTTCAACTATAAAAAATCAACACATAGCAGGCAAAACGAGTTCGCCCTTGATCTTGTTTCTTAGCCTAAGCCGCCAAGAGCTACTTTAATCAAAGCATCGTAGGTCCAAAAAACTGGCATTGCCAAAATCTTTAGAGCCCCTGTTAAAACCAATGCCATTAAAATCAAACTAGTAATTTGTTCATTTGCTTCTAATTTATCATTGATCGAGTTCGGTAAAAAACGCGCCAAAACTTTCCCACCATCCAATGGATGCAAAGGAATCATATTAAAAAAAGCTAAGAACAAATTGGTAATAATAAAAGTTCTAAGAATATCTACGATCGTTTTCGTGTACTCAGCGGCAAAATAGTACCTAGCAACCAAACCAATCGCCAATGCTGCCACAAAAGCCAGCAACATATTGGAAAGAGGTCCCGCTAACGCAACCCAGAACATATCTTTGCGTGGATTTTTTAAGTTTCTTTCATTAACTGGAACTGGCTTTGCCCAACCAAAAAAGATAGGAGAAGAAAAAACAATAGCCATAATTGGTAGGATCAATGTACCAATCATATCCATATGGGCAATGGGGTTCATTGTTAGACGACCCATTTGCTCTGCAGTCCTGTCTCCGCGCAGTTTTGCGACGAATCCATGGGCGTACTCATGAAAACAAAGAGCGAATAAAAAAGGGATAAAATAAAGGCCAATCTTGGCGCCAATTTCTAACAAATCCATATATCCTCACGCTAAAGCACCCCTAGACTCTTGTCTAGTCATCCGAACGAGTTGCTTATTTAAAGTGCAGACATTGTAACACACCTAATCATAACTAAAGCTCGATTTTGCTGAATATATTGAACTCAATCTCATAAAAAGCTAACGTCACGACACTTATTTTCAATAACGAACTTACAAGGGGGATACTATGTCTGATGCTGCGAATTCCCGTCCAGCTCTAACTACATTAACTGAAGATGAATCAGCTTTCCGTGACGCCGTAAGGGCGTTTGCTGAGTCTGAAATTAAACCACAAGTTACTCATATGGATGAAGCTGCAAAGATGAATCCAGAAGTTATCCAAAAACTTTTTGAAATGGGTCTTATGGGTATCGAAACTCCTGAAAAATGGGGTGGCGCCGGTGCAAGTTTCTTTATGGCTTGCTTGGCCGTTGAAGAACTTGGTCGTATCGACGGATCTGTATCTGTTCTTGTGGACGTTCAAAATACACTGACTACAAATGCTTTCCTTAAATGGGGTAACGAAGCTCAAAAAGAAAAATACTTGAGCAAAATGGCTTCACAATGGGTAGGAGCTTACGCACTTTCTGAATCTTCATCTGGTTCTGATGCTTTCGCATTGAAACTTAAAGCTGAAGACAAAGGCGACAAATGGGTTCTTAACGGTTCAAAACTTTGGATCACAAGCGGTAATGAAGCAAACGTATTTATCGTATTTGCTAATATCGCCCCTGAAAAAGGCTACAAAGGTATCACTGCCTTTATCGTAGAGAAATCTTTCAAAGGTTTCACTGTTGGTAAAAAAGAAGATAAATTGGGCATCCGCGCTTCTTCAACAACTGAATTGTTATTTGAAAACTGCGAAGTTCCTAAAGAAAACGTTCTTGGTGAAATCGGTAAAGGTTATAAAATTGCTATCGAAACACTTAATGAAGGTCGTATCGGTATCGGTGCTCAAATGGTGGGTATCGCTCAAGGCGCTTACGAAGCTGCCCTTAACTATGTTAAAGGTCGCGAGCAATTTGGTAAACCGATCGCTCAATTCCAAGGGGTCCAATTCCAATTGGCTGAAATGCGCACTCAATTAGAAGCAGCACGTTTGCTTGTTTACAATGCAGCCCGCTTAAAAGATGCCGGTGAAGACTTCATCGAAGCAGCCGCTATTGCTAAACTTTATTCTTCTCGTGCCGCAGAGAAAATCACTTCTCAAGCTATCGATCTTTTCGGTGGTAACGGATTCACCAAAGAATACCCTGTTGAAAAATTCTGGAGAGACGCGAAGATCGGTCAAATCTATGAAGGAACAACAAATATGCAATTACAAACAATTGCAAAAATTGAATTGGACAAATAGTTCATATTGTATTGCCGTAAAAAATTGCCTCTTTTCCTCAGGAAAAATCAATATATTTACACAAAGATGGTCTGTTTCGGCAGACCATCTTTTTTTTATACTCTCTACAGATCCTTCATGATTCAATAAATCATGAGTTTAAAAAATACATCTATCTCTTGTTTTAAAATTATTCTTTCACTTTTGGCAACAGCAGGCTTATTACATAAACAGGACGCAAATGCCGCTTCAAAAAAACAAGAGCAGCTCCTTGAAATCCCCTCCAAAATCACTCCAAAAAAATTTCGACTGCACCTTGTGAAAGAGCCTCTTTCACTAGACCCTCAACATGTCAAATCCGGAGCTTCTAATTATCTTTTAGGAAATCTCTACAGGAATCTCTTTAAATACAATGAGCAGGATGAGCTTATCGTCGATTTGGCAGAGTCTTGTTCTCAAAAAAAACAAACACTAACCTGTATTCTAAAAAAAGATTTAAAATGGAGCGACGGGACGCCTTTGACCGCCAATAATTTTTTAGAAACCTATAAAAAAATCTTAGATCCGGCAAATGCAATCTTTAAAGTAGACCTGTTATTTGCCATTAAAAATGCGCAAGAAATATATCAAGGCAAAAAAAAGATCACTGATTTAGGTGTTCGAATTTTAAAAGACAATGTCCTTGAGTTTCAGTTAAAGCCAGGATCGGGAAATTTTAAACATCGTCTAGCGAACTTGATACTGGCACCAACCAAGTCAGATCTTTCGGCTTATTCAGGTCCCTATAAACTAGACCGATGGATTAAGGGAAAAAAAATCCAACTCACTAGAAATTTCTTCTACAACACTCCCAATCCTCAAGCTCCTGATGTTGAGTTTTTATTTATCGAAGAAGACGGCATTGCCCTAAGCTTATATGAAAAAAATGAGCTGGACTTTTTAAGGCGACTTCCCACTTTGTATATTGAAAAATATAAAGACAGACCTGATTTCAAATGGATTCCATTACTAAGAATGGATTATATTGGCTTTGCTGGTGGATTAAAAAACAGACTTGATCTGCGAAAAAAATTAGCGACATCGCTTGATTATTTAGAACTCCAAAAAATATTTTTCGCAGACACTCGCCCAGGCTGCCTAGGTTTGCCTAATAACTGGTTTTCAAATCCCCCCTCTTGCTACGGACAAAATCTCACATTAGCTAAAACTACAAAGCCTGAACGATTACAATTTGTATTTTCAGCTTCTGGCGGTGATGATCATCGGCGCGCAACAGAATGGCTACAAAATCAATGGATAAAAAATGCTAATATTTCAGTGCAGCTAGACGCAAAAGAACAAAAAACCTTCTTAGAAATTCTAGCTAAAAATCCACCAGATATCTTTAGAAAAGGGCAACCTTTGGATGAACCAACCTGCCTCAATGCTTTGCAGGTATTTCACTCAAAATCCCCTGACAATGTCCTAGGAATCACTGACACCCAAATTGACAAATGGGTCGAAGATCTTCAGGCGAACCCCTCTATAAAAAATCAGAAAAGCATCTGTTCAAGAGCATTTTCTCACTTGATGAATACATATTCTTTCATCCCCTTGGGGGCAGTTCAATTTGCGAGTTTATTAAAACCAAATATCCAAGGAATAAAAATTAACAGCATGAATCAGCTGGACTTGTCTCAGTTAAGAATCACACCTTAGAATGGAAAGATATGAGTTCAGAGACACAATCAGTTGATATTCTAAAAGATCAGATTATTTTTAATGAAGGCGATGAAGGCGATTGCGCTTACATCATAGAAAAAGGACGCGTCTTAGCTTTTGTCACCAAAGACAAAGAAGAAGTTCCTCTATCTATCCTAGGTGAAGGTGAGATTTTTGGAGAAATGTCTCTGATAGATAATATGCCTCGCTCTGCTTCCGTCAGAGCTCTTGAAGATGTCCGACTCGCCATCGTGACAAAACAACAGGTCCTAGAAAGAGTGTCCACTGCAGACAAAGTAGTCCAGCTTCTTATGCGCGTTCTACTCAAAAGACTCCGTAATCGCAATTCTCATCTGACATTTGCGGGAACAAACTCCCAAGACTTAGAGCTAGAGAACGATCCAACAGCACAATCGGCCCTAGATAAAATTCGCTTAGAGAATCAAATTTTTCAAGCTTTCCAAAATAGAGAGTTTGAATTATTTTATCAACCTATAGTAAACCTTAAAAATAAAAAAATCACAGGTTGCGAAGCTCTCTTGCGATGGAACTCACCTCAATTAGGATTGGTTTCTCCAAATCTTTTTATTGATATCATCGAAAACTCTTCCATGGTTATTCCTATTGGCCATTGGATTATCAACCAAGCCCTTAAAGACTTAAGTCAAATCAAAGAGTATCTTGAAAAAAATGGACACAACAAAATGTCCGAAGACTTCATGATGAGTATTAATATTTCCGGCAGACAATTTACTCACTCTGATTTCATCAACAATCTAGAAGATCTTCGCGAAAAACATCAACTAACTACTCATAATATTAAATTAGAAATTACCGAAAGAATTATGATGGATGGAGCTTTGGCGATAGAGTCATTAAACCAATGTAAAAGCATGGGTTACGCTATTTCTATTGATGACTTCGGAACTGGATTTTCTGGCTTGCAATATCTAACTCAGATGCCAATTAGTTTTTTAAAAATCGACAGATCTTTTGTCATGAAGATTCTTTCTGATCCAAAATCAAAAGCCGTCGTTAGCTCCATTATCCATTTAGCCCATGCAATGGATATTGAGGTGATTGCCGAGGGCATCGAACACAGTGAAGAGTCCCTAGTTCTTGAGACCCTAGGGGCACGCTATGGGCAAGGATATCTATTTTCTAAGCCAGTCGATATCTCTAGGTTCATGAAACTTCTCTAGCTATCATTCGAAGAAGAAAGAGCCGATTTTGAAAAAAATTGGCTTCTCTATTTAGAATTTTCTCTGACAAAATGTAGTTCCGATCATATCAAAATCGCCAGAATCTTTATTTGCAGTATTAAAACCTACATAGTTCATTACGTCGCCTGTATGTTGAACAGCCTTCATCCCGCAAGTAAATTTTTTCCCGACAATTTCTAATCCTAAAAAATAATCGATTTGCTGACCTTCAGAGTGAGCAAAAACATTCACTCCGATGACCGTATTGCTCCATTTTCTAAATACTTTTGAATTTTCAATTCCACACCGTGAGTTAACCCAAGGTCATCACCTTGCCCAACTCCCATTACGTAATTGTCATTCACGAACCCCACAGTCATTGCATAGAAGCTTTCTTGAGGCATTTTATCTATCCGAGGATCCGCAACTCTTAACTCGGCAGGGATATCCGCAACCCTTACAAAAGCTTGATAAAGCTTATCGACAGGGGTTCTGTTGTCGGAATCAAACTGAGCTTGAACATCTAAAGAGGTCATCATTAAAATTCCAGCTACAATATTTTTTAGAGTTAAGTTCTCTTTTTTCATGGATTCTCCTAAACACGAATGCATTCAATATTCGTACTATAGGACCTCCTATTCTTTATTGTTTATAGACGTTTTAATCACTTATTTACTAAGCTTCCTTGAACAGATACTTTTCACTTATCATTTTTGGTCACTATCACCACCGGCTCTCCGTATTAAATGAGACTATTTTTCATAACTCATTGAAGCCCTAAATCTCAAAATAGAACGATATTGACCATTATAACCACCCTAGAAACCCACAATAGAACAGTAACTTACCAAAGATAAAACTAACTAAAGTCCATATTTATTTATCCCGATAAGATATTGTCTCTGGAATTCAATCCAAGGACATCATCGGAGGTTTACACTCATGTCTGACAATAAGAGCTTCGCTAAACAGATTCCTAATAACGTAGTTAGTTTAGAATCATCCCGCTGCGTTTGCGAAGGCTGCAAAAAGAAAGCTGAAAAAGCGAGCTTCTGTCCAGAGCACTTTGCTTGGTTCAAAGCCGGCTTAATTACCAAAGAAGGAGCCTATGCACCTGACTTTGATAAAAAACACTATCATTACACGAAAAAAGCGGGATAGTTGTTGCCTACAAATAATCACTAAAAGGGAGCTTCTAGCTCCCTTTTTCATTTTTAAAAATCAAATTTTGGCTTGTTAGAGCTTTTTGGGGTTCAATAGATCAGATCTTGAAACTCAAATCAGGAAATAAACAGAATTAAAGAGACGCAAAGGCCTAAACAAAAGAATTTAATAAAGATTTGAAGTGCTTCGCGTGGGGCCATGTCTTTTCATCGGTCGGTTATTTTGCTAGCATAAGTCCTGAATTTTCACGAAGGAGCCTCCATGAAAAAAGCCGCCGTCATTACCGGTGCCAGCAGCGGAATTGGGTCCGCAATTGCTCTCGAGTACTCTCGAAACGGTTTTTTTGTATTTCTTATGGGCCGAAACAAAGATCGTTTAACCGAAGTTGCTCTTCAATGTCGGGCTGGGGCCTCAATCATGTCCTGTGACCTGGCTGATGAAGCTGCTGTTTCAAAGCGTTTAAATGAAATTCTTAGCAGTAAAATTCATAGCATTGAATGTCTAGTGAACTGCGCTGGCATCTACGAAGCAAATTCAACGGATGAGAGTTCTTTAGAGTCGTGGGAAAAGCAATTTGCAATTAATCTTTTTGCACCAGTTAGAATCACCAAAGCTTTTCTGCCTCGATTTAAAGAACAAAAAAAGGGATCTATAGTTAATATTTCATCCACCTTAGGACTGCGACCTACAGCCACAACTCCGGCCTACTCAGCATCGAAAGCAGCTTTAAACAACTGGTCGCAAAGTTTAGCTTTAGAACTTGGTTCTTTCAACATTCGCGTTAATACCATTTGCCCTGGAATCGTAGACACCCCTATTCATGGATTTCACTCTTTGCCTGAAAAAGAAAAAAAACAAGTTTTAGAGTCCATGGCTTCATTGCAACCCTTAGGAAGAATTGGAACCCCAGAAAACATTGCCAAAGCTGCCTATTTCCTAGGAAGCGACGATTCTGCATGGACTACAGGTTCTGTGCTTTCTGTTGATGGTGGAATTAATATAAAATGATTTTAACTCTAGAGTCTTGCTTTTCTGCGGCCCATTTCTATTCCCAACCAAAATGGTCGGTGAGTAAAAATAAAATTACCTTTGGTAAATGTTTTTCTAAATATGGGCACGGACACAACTATAAACTGGTTGTGAGTTTTGATATTGATGTTCAGTCTATCTTAAAAAAACAAGACCTACAAAATGCTTTAAACTCAGTAACTAACGAACTTGATCACCATCATTTAAATTTAACTGTAAAGGAATTTAAAACTCAGATCCCAACCACCGAAAATATAGCCCTGTATTTTCAAGATAAATTGAAAAAACTAATTCCTTCGGTCAAAATTGTAACCATCAAACTTTTTGAAACCGAAGACCTTTGGACGGAAATTAATTATGAGCGACGATAACAGCATCCGACTTTCTAAACTGATGGCCCAAAAAGGCATTTGCTCTCGTCGTGAGGCCGATGATTATATTTCAAGAGGTCTCGTAATGGTCGATGGCATCACTGTTGATCAACTTGGAACAAAGGTAGATCCAAACGCAAAAATCTCTCTACAAGCAGAAGCTCTTAAACAGCAAAAACGCTTAGCAACTATTATTTTAAATAAACCCGTTGGCTATGTTTCTGCGCAACCAGAGCCTCCCTATGAACCAGCAATTCGACTCATAACTCAGCTTAATCAAATGCAAGGCACCAAAGGACAATTACGTCCCGAACATTTAAAAGGTCTCGCCGTTGCTGGGAGATTAGATATCGACTCCCAAGGACTGCTATTATTTACTCAAGATGGTCGTATCGCGAAAAAGATTATCGGTGAAGAAACAAAACTTGAAAAGGAGTATTTGGTCCGCGTGAAAGGCCAATTGTCTGATCAGGATTTGAAATTATTAAACCATGGCTTAGAGCTCGATGGAAAAAAACTGAAACCTGCCAAAGTCGACTGGCTTAATGCCGACCAACTTCGCTTTATTCTTAAAGAAGGTAAAAAACGTCAAATTCGCCGTATGTGCGAATTAGTCGGTTTAAAAGTAGTAGGCCTTAAAAGAGTTCGCATAGGAAATTTAAAGCTTGGAAAGTTACCGGAAGGCCAATGGCGATTTCTTGAAGACGATGAAACGTTGGATTAATTTAAAAAAATCTAAAAATAACTTAAACATCTTTGTATTTTATCCTAAGGTCCTTAAAAATAAATCTTCAGATTTTTCGAGGACCTTTATGCTATTACGTGGTTTTTTTTCTATTGTAGTTATAACTCAAAGTCTTTTGGTTTCCGATGTTGCATGGGCTCTTCGTAAGGGAGAAGCCTTTAGTCTTAATATTGAAAATGATACTAGTAAAATCGGCGGTCCCAACAGAGACGATGGCTACACTAACGGTATTAAATTTTCCTATCAATTTGCCCAAGAAAAAACTCCACGATGGGCTCCTCAATTAAGTAAGTTAGCCAATTACATTTACAACACACCGCCAGAGGCCACAAATTTTGGTCTCTCTTTAAGTCATAAAATGTATACGCCTAGAGACTACTCTAAAACTGAATTTCAAAAAGACGATAGACCCTATGCCGCGTGGCTAAGTCTTGCCGCCTCCGTAAATACAAAAACAGAAAAACATTCTGACAGCCTAGAAGTCAGCATAGGAACCATAGGTCCCTATGCTTTTGGAGAGCAAGTTCAAAATAATTTTCATGATCTAATAGATGTTCCAAGAGCTTACGGCTGGAAACATCAACTCTATAATGAGCCCACTCTGCAAATCAATTATACGACTAAGCGACGTTTCGTAGATTATTTAAGCGATAAAAATCGTATGTTTGATATTATACCTTTTGCAGGTGTTTCCGTTGGAAACGTACTTATAGGGGCCAACCTAGGAGTTATAGGTCGTATTGGATATAATATCCCCAATGATTTTGGGCCTACTCGTGCATCGTCAACAGATGGTGAAATGGTTCAAGACCCTAAAGAAAATACTTCGAAAAAGTTCAGAGCTTATGTCTATGGATCAGCAAGAGGCAAAGCTATTGGACGAGATATATTTTTAGATGGGAATACAGCAGGGGGAAGTCACAGCGTTACTAAAAGAAATTTTGTAGCTGAAACAGAATTTGGCTATGCCCTTCATTATGCCCGTTATGCTTTAATCTGGAGATACGTGACTTTATCCCCAGAGTTTGATGAGCAAGCTCGCTATCAATCCTTCGCCTCAATTAATCTGTCGTATTTTGCAGATTTTGAGTAAATACTATTTGTAGCTATTTTCTATGAGTCTATTTTTAAAATGTTCTTGATTTGCTTCGGCTGGTTTTAAAAAATCAGCCCGAAGTTTTTCCATGTACTCAATTTCTTCAACTGTATAACCAGCTTTTTTCCGCAACTCATGATTAATAGGTTCGACTCTTTTTGGTAAACGATAACGTAAATCCGTCATTCTTTTTACGAAATCACTATTTGCATCCACACCCTCTTGACGACAAATTTCGCGATACCATTCAGATCCGAAATTCACATGACCAATTTCATCGAAATTAATTTTTTTCACTATTTTCTGAATAGGGCCATTACTTGCACATCCCTCTAGACGCTTAATAAGAGTGTCTCCGGCATCAAGACCACTACCTTCTAAATATCTATGAACGATCAAAATACGATCTAATAAAGAGTCCTCAGGACTAACAGCTCTCCAAAGAGCCGAGTGAACGGGCCAATCCCCCCATTTAAAACCCAAAAGATCTATGCCTTCTAGACACATCGTTAAATGTTCAGACTCATTCACAGCAATAGCAATCAACTCTTCTTTAAAGGATTCAGGGGCTTCTGGAAATTCCACCAGTGTTCTTTCACAAAGCTCCATAGCCTGCAGTTCAATACTGGCCAAATCGTGAAGCATCCGCGCCTGCCCCTCTGAAGTAGAAAAACCTTTCTTAGGGGGATGGTCCTTGGGATGCAGTAAATCGATATCGCGCAGAGGCTCTTCCGGAATTCCCAGAAACGGCGTCTTTAATTTAAACCCCTCATTACAGGTTTTTTCTATATTTTCGATCTTTTTCCAGATGTCTGGCTCTAAAAAACTGAACATAACCCCTTTTACATCCCGCCTCTCCTCTTGCCAAATAAATCCTCTTTTGCTGAAATATGTTCTATGGGAAAATCATGGAAAACCGCAGGAAAAGTTGAGAAGGCCCAACAAAAAGGGCAAATATTCACAAAATTAGCTCGTGAGATTGCAGTTGCTGCAAAAGCCGGCGGTCCTGACCCCAATGCCAATGCACGTCTTCGTCTTGCTATTGACGCAGCTAAAAAAGTATCTTGCCCAAATGATACTATCGATCGTGCGATCAAAAAAGGAGCTGGTCTTCTTGATGATGGCAAAATTATCGAAGAGTTAACTTATGAAGGCTATGGCCCCCATGGTGTCGGAGTTATAGTTGAATGCCAAACCGACAATAAACACAGAACTGCTCCAGACATCCGTCATGCCTTTAAATCACATGAAGGAAATATGGGAGAATCTGGTTCTGTAGCTTGGATGTTTGATCGCGTCGGTTATATCGAAGGTCATAAAGAAGGGTCATTTGATCCAGACGAAGAAGCCATCGAAACTGGAGCCAATGAAGTTTATCCTTCTGATGATGGGACTTTTGAATTTTACACGACTGCCGAAGATTTAGATGCTGTTCGCGAAGCCCTAGCGGGTCGTGGCTGGAAACTAACAACTTCTGAGCTTTCATATAAAGCAAAAAACATTACAGAGCTTTCTGAGGCACAAAAAAAAGATGTCGAAGAGTTTTTAAACTACCTTGACGATATGGATGATACTCACAGAGTGCACGCAACAATTTAACCCTTTAAACTTATTAAAACCCGCCTATATTCTTTTAAAACTAGAAACATAGGTGGGTTCTTTTTTTTCAGATCTGTCTAAAGTTTAAACAAGTAAAAAAAAAATTCAGCCATTCCAACCCGATCCAAAAGAAACAAAAAGAAAACTGCTTTTTGTTGTATAGTCGGGCCTTATGAAAAAACTAATTTTAGCCAGCCTTTTAATGACTCAAACTGCCGCCTATGCAAACAGCTCTAGAGACCTTAATTTCTCTGGGTCTTGCAATGCCTCCAACAACGCCACTATCTCATTTGTTGGAGATATCTTAATTCATAAAGCTATCTACGAAAGCGTTGCTAATGGTTCCAAAGATTTTACCCAAATCTGGAGATCTACAAACTCAATGATTCAAAAAGCCGATTTTTCTGTAGGTAATCTAGAAGGGCCAACAGCACTGGGCATTGATGCCAATGGAAAATTTCGTGGCGACATTGGTTTTGTCTATGATGGCACCGTTTATTCAGGGACTAATTTCGTTTTTAATTTTCACCCTCGCATTGCAAATGATTTGAAAAACTCTGGGTATGATTTAATTTCCTTTGCAAATAATCACTCTTTAGATCGTCAATCTGTCGGAGTAGATAAAACACTTGAGAACCTTAGAAACTCAGGCCTACAAACGGCAGGAGCAAGAACTAGCTACGAAGGAACAGAAAACTATTACTCTATCAGCTCCGTAAGAGGCATTAACATCGCATTTTTAGCCTGCACCGAAGCTTTGAATGGACGCATCGATCGTAAAAAACAAATTTTAAATTGTTATAACGGAGAAACCGAAAACCTTATTAGATCTCTAGCAAACAACTCTCGCGTTGATTTTATTGTTGTAATGCCTCACTGGGGAGTTGAATATCAATCCGCCCCCAACCAAAAACAAAGACTTTATGCAAAAAAATATGCTGAACTTGGAGCCGGAGCAGTTATTGGATCACATCCTCACGTTATTCAGCCTTGGGAAAAATATGTAAACTCCAAAGGACAAGAGTCTCTATTCGTTTATTCACTAGGAAACTTCGTAGCTTGGCAATCAGGAGTTAATAAAAAAACAGGACCTATTGTTTATTTAAATATTACTCAAAGCGGAAATCAAAAGGCACAAATCGCCAACGTAGGATACTCACTGACTCAACGTCAGGGCGTGAATGTATTGCCGGTAAACAACCAAGATAGAGAGTTTATTCGCAATGCCGCTGATTACTATGGCAATAAAGGATTTATTTTACCAAACGAACCGCTTAGCAAAGTTCTTTGTCGATAACTTTTTAAGATTTAAACGGACTTAAAGCTTATGTAACGCTAATTACTAAAACTCAAAGCTCTTTTCAAAAAAAAAGGGACTCAAGTTTGACTTGAGTCCCTTTTAATTTTTAAAGTATCTAAAATCTAGTGTTGCTCTGAGGCTTTTTCCATTGCCTTGATAATATAAGAAATATTTGTAACGTCCTCACCTCTGCAACCATCGTCTTTACAACGGTAACTTACAGTGCATGCTCTTTCATTATCATAATCAAAGTCCGTAGCGCCACGAACCAAAATACCCACCACTTCATTTGTGCGAGCATTAAAAACGGCTGAGCCAGAGTTGCCACCGTAAGTATCAAGATTAGAGTTAAAATAAGCTGGGAATACAGATCTTACCTTAGCACCATCAGCAATCTTTGTCGGCAAACCCGCCGGATGACCGATAACAAAAATATCATCACCAGGCTGCACTGGAGTCTCCTGTAATTTTACCGGAGTACGATTTACAACAGGTCTATCCAAACGAATCAAAGCGTAATCTTGCTTTGAAGAATACTCGCGATACACAACTTCTTTACATGCATAAACATCATCATACATAGAAGTCATTGGAGCTGTCTGAGCATCTGTCATCTTATAACCAAAAACATAAAGATAGTTTTTGCAATCAGCTGTATTTTTAACACAGTGACCAGCCGTCGCAATAAGATCTTCCCCAACCAGTGAAGCCGAGCAATTTGCAAGAGTGGGTTGATCAAAATAAGGTTCATCAGAGCACAACTCTCTCTCCCAACCAAATTTTGTACCTTTTAAAGTAAAACCATCTTTTTTATTATCATAAAGATGTTGCTTTGGGATTAGAGCCAAAGTGGAGTCAGCAAGAATACGAATGTCTTCTCTTTCTAATTGATAGACATCGGCGCGATTGTCTTCTCCATAAATAACTTTTGGTGAGATTGAAACAAAACCAACAGACATTGTGGCTGCTACGGCTGCAGATATGGCCGCAGTGAATGAATTCCTTTTCATTACGCTCCCTTTAAATTCCTACCATGGAATTGATGTACTTAAAGTTTGCAGCTAACTTATGAGGAATGACAAGATATTTATTATTTTTTCTTAATAATTTTTATTTTTCTTTTAAGGCTTTTTCCAAATAAGAGGCATGAGTAACTTCTTCACCCTCACAGCTATCATCAGCACAATGGTTACTAACATTACACTTTCTAGATCGATCATACACAAAATCATCAGATCCACGCACTAAAAGACCCACCACCTCAAGAGTTCTAGCATTAAAAACTGCTGATCCTGAATTACCTTCATAGGTATCCAAGTTCGCAGTAAAATAAGTAGGATGAATA